>JAHWKB010000276.1 GCA_019348115.1 Actinomycetota bacterium
GCCGGCGCGGCCGAGGTTCATGCCGAGGTTGACGCCCTGGCAGGACAGCTCGGACTTGAGGAGGGCGACGGTGCGTCGGCCCAGGGCCCACACCTCGTCGGCCACGTCGTCGGGGAGCTCCTCGAGGTCCGCCATGTGGGCGTACGGGACGACCATGAGGTGGCCGGGGTTGTACGGGTAGGCGTTGAAGAGAACGAACGCGTGCTCGCCGCGGTGCAGGATCAGGGACTCGCGGTCGCGCTCGGGGTCCCGCGCCGGCAGGACGCAGAACGGGCAGCCCTCCACCGGCTCGCCGCCGGCGATGTAGCCGAACCGCCACGGGGCCCACAGCCGCTGGAGGTCCTCCACGGCCACGCCGGGCTGGTCGGCGCGGCCGTCGCGCCCGACCTCGCCGACGTGCTCGGTGAGCTCCCCCGGCTCGGAGCTCACGGGGCGGCCGGCACCGCGGTCCGGCGGTCGGCGACCTCGGTCGCGATCTCGTCGACGAAGTCGTCGAGCGGCACGGCCCTGCGCCGGTCGCCGGCGTACGGGTTCACGGCCACGGTCCGCGCCTCCGCCTCGTCCGACCCCACGACGAGCGCGTACGGGGTCTTCGACGTCTTGGCCTTGCGGATCTTGTTGCCGAGCGTGTCGTCGGAGTCGTCGACGTGGACCCGGATGCCGCGCTCCTCGAGCGCCGCCGCGACCTCGAGCCCGTAGTCGACGAAGTCGGCCGCGACCGGCACCACCGCCACCTGGAGCGGGGCGAGCCAGGTCGGGAACGCGCCGTTGAACGACTCCAGCATGACGGCGAAGAACCGCTCGATCGAGCCGAACAGCGCCCGGTGGACCATGAACGGCTGGTGCGGCTCGCCGTCGTCACCGATGTAGCTCATCTCGAAGCGGTCGGGCAGCGTGAAGTCGACCTGGATGGTGGTGAGCTGCCACTCGCGCCCGATGGCGTCACGCGCGTGGATGTCGATCTTGGGTCCGTAGAACGCGCCCTCGCCCTCGTCCACGACGTAGTCGTAGCCGGACGCCTCGCACGCACGCTTCAGCGCGTCCTCGGCCCGCTCCCACTGCTCGTCCGTGCCGACGGACTTGCCCTCGGGGCGGGTCGAGACGGCGACGCGCGACGGCTCACCGAGCCCGAAGGCCTGGTAGAGGTCGCGGGCGAACTCGATGCACCCGACGACCTCGTCGACGATCTGGTCGGCCCGGCAGAAGATGTGGCTGTCGTCCTGGGTGAACCCGCGCGCCCGCAGCATCCCGTTCACCACGCCCGACTTCTCGAACCGGTAGACGGTCCCGAGCTCGGCGAGACGCAGCGGCAGGTCGCGGTAGGACCGCGTGCGCGACTTGTAGGCGAGGATGTGGAACGGGCAGTTCATCGGCTTCATGCGGTAGGCGCTGCCGTCGTCGAGCTCCATGCCGGGGAACATCAGCTCGCCGTAGTTCTCGAGGTGGCCGGAGATCCGCCACAGGTCCTCGCGGGCGACGTGGGGGGTGTAGACCGGCTCGTAGCCGCGGGCGATGACCTCGGCGCGTATCCAGTCCTCCATCTGCTGACGGACGAGCGCACCCTTGGGGAGGAAGATCGCCAGCCCCGAGCCGAGCTCCTCGGGGAAGTGCACGAGCTCGAGCTCGCGTCCGAGCTTGCGGTGGTCGCGCTTGCGCGCCTCCTCGAGCATCTCGAGGTGCGCGTCCAGGGCCTTCTTCGACTCCCAGGCGGTGCCGTAGATGCGCTGCAGCATCGGCTGGTCCTCGCGGCCCCGCCAGTACGCGCCGGCGGTGCGGAGGAGCTTGAACGCCGGCACCCGGTCCGAGCTCGGGATGTGCGGGCCGCGGCAGAGGTCGACCCATGCCTCGTCGTCCTCCGACCGCATGTTGCGGTAGACGGTGAAGACGGGCTCGCCGCCCCGCACCTCGGCATCCGCGGTGGTCGCCGCGACCGCGTCCTCCTCGGCGCCGCCGGCGGCGACGCGCTCGATGACCTCGCGCTTGTAGGGCTGGTCGGCGAAGAGCTCGAGCGCCTCGTCCTTCGACAGCTCCTCGCGGACGAACGCCTGCCGCTCCTTCATGAGCTCCGACATCCGCGCCTCGATGCGCTCGAGGTCGTCCGGCGTGAACGGGGTCTCGACGTCGAAGTCGTAGTAGAAGCCGTTCTCGACCGGCGGCCCGATGGCCCATTTCGCACCGGGGAAGAGGTCGGTGACGGCCTGCGCCATGAGGTGGGCGACCGAGTGCCGCAGGATCGCGCGCCCGTCCTCGGTGTCGGCGTAGATCGGATCGATCGTGGCGCCGTCGGGGACGGGACGGTCGAGGTCCCACTCGTCGCCGTCCACGCGCGCCGCGACGATCTGGCCGCGCACGGCCTCGAGTGCCTTGAGCGCCTGGATGGCCGTGGCGCCGGACTCGAGCTCGGCGGTGCGGTCCTCGTGCTTCACGACGATGGTCGACAACGGTGTGCTCCTGCAGGGTCGTCGCCGGAGGGTAGGGGGCGGACCCGCGTAGCCTGTACCCGATGGACCCCAACGCCCGCCGACCTCCGGTCCCCGACTCCTGGCTGCGCCCGCCGTCCGGCGGCGGTCGGCCGCTCCGCCGGTGGGTCCGCGCGGTCGGTCTCGGGCTCCTCGTGCTGCTCACCGTGTGGGGGTTCGGGCGGTCCGGCTTCCCCGCGCACGCGGGATGGTTCCTCGCGGTCGGCCTCGTGGCCGGCGCCGTCACGACGGCCGTCACCGGTCGGCGCGCCAGGCCGCGATGAGCTCCGGGAACGGGCTGCCGAACACCTCCCGTGCCGCGCGGTCGACGACGTGCGTGGTGGTGCCGGGGCCCGCGATGCCCCCGTCCCCCACCGCCGCGTAGAAGCGTGCGACCGTCTCGGCGCCGAAGCGGTCCCGCAGGTGGTCGACGAACGACCACGACAGCTGGTAGCTGAGGAAGATCCGGTCGCGCCCACCGCTGGTGAACTGCGCGTCGGTCGGGAGCGTGAGACCGTCGCCCGACAGCGCGTCGAGGAGGCGGGTGCCGGTGGTGGAGCGCTCCTCCCCGATGGCCTGCGCGACGCCCTCCTCGAGCCAGGACGGGACGAGTGGGCCCGCGACCGGACGGGTGGCGACGTGCACGAGCTCGTGCACCAGGATGCGCTGCCGGACCCCCGAGCCCCGCACGAGGAAGCGCTCGGGGTTCACGACGATGCGCGAGCCCGTCAGCCGGTACTCGTCGAGCTC
>JAHWKB010000277.1 GCA_019348115.1 Actinomycetota bacterium
GCGACACGATCGTGCTCGGCATCGTGGCCGAGAACAGCATCGTGTGGCGGCCCTCCTGCGGGGTCGCCTCGATGAGCCGCTCGACGTCCGGGAGGAAGCCCATGTCGAGCATCTCGTCGGCCTCGTCGAGCACCAGCTCGGTGACGTTCGACAGGTCGAGGTTGCCGCGGTTCAAGTGATCGAGCAGCCGGCCGGGCGTGCCGACGACGACGTGCACGCCGGCGACGAGCGCGTCGGTCTGCGGCTCGATCGGGACGCCGCCGTAGACGGCGATGGACGTCACGCCACGGGCCGAGCCGATCTCGAGGTCGTTGGCGACCTGGATGCAGAGCTCGCGCGTCGGCACGATCACGAGCGCCTGGGTGCGCTTCGAGGAGGTGTCGATGCGCTGGAGGAGCGGGAGGCCGAAGCCCAGCGTCTTGCCGGTGCCGGTGCGGGCCTGGCCGATGACGTCGGCGCCCTTGAGCGCCATGGGGAGCGTCAGCTCCTGGATCGGGAAGGGGCGGGTGATCCCCTTGGCGGCGAGGGCATCGGCGATGTCCCCGTCCACGCCCATGTCGTGGAAGGTCTTGGTCGTTGCTGTCACGTTGTACGGATCCTCGTCGTGCGATCCGTCACCGTGGCCGACGATTTCGACCGGGAGGACCGCGCTCTCGCTCACCGCGTGGCAGCGGGCGCGTCGAGGTGGGACGGCGCAGCGGATCCAGCCCGGGAGGGGGGAGCCGAGCGAACGATCGTCCCGGAACGGGACGCCGCGCTGCGGTGGTGAGACAGGGCCGAGGGTACCAGCACCGGCGGTCGGCGCCGCGGGGGCGCCGCTAGCGTCGGGCGCCCCCCCGACCGGCATCGCGCCCCGCCGACGACCCAGGAGCACGGATGGCCCCGCTCGAGACCGCCGACCGACTGACCCGCCGGTACCTCGACGCGGTGATCGAGCACCAGCCGGTCGAGGCGACGGCGATCGGCGAGCACGCCCGCGACCGCGACCTCCCCGACCTGGCGCCCGAGGCCGTGGACGGCTGGACGCGGCAGGTCTCGGTCCTCCTCGGCGAGGTCCGCGGGGCCCGGGCCGGGCTTCCCGCCTCCCCCAGCGGGGACGACCGCGAGGCCGACGGCGACCTCGCGATGCTCGAGGACTCCCTCGCCGGCACCCTGTTCTGGCTCGAGGACCGCCGTCGGCTCGCGACCGACCCGCTCGCGGCGCTGGCGACCGCGTCGTCCGGCATCCACGAGCTCCTCCGCCGCACCGATCTGCCGGACGACGAGCAGCGCGAGCTCGTCTCCGCCGCCGCGTCCCGCGCCCGCAGCATCCCGCGCTACATCGAGCAGGCGGCCGTGCTGATCGAGAGCTCCCCGCGCCCGCACCTCGAGGTCGCGATGTCCCGGCTGCAGGGGTTCATCGAGCTCGTGGGGGACGAGCTCCCGCGTCGCACCGAGGAGCTCGGTGGCGACGTCCTCGCCGCGCGCGACGCCGGCGAGGTCGCGACCGAGGCGCTCGGGGCGTTCGGCGCCTTCCTGTCCGAGCTCGGCGAGCAGGAGCCCACCGACTGGCGGATGGGACCGGAGGACCATGCCAAGGCGCTGCGCTTCGTGGTGGGGACCGACATGGAGGTCGACGAGATCGCGGCGCGCGCCCGCCGGCTGCTCGACGACGTCACGGCCGAGATGGCCGAGGACGCCGGCGAGCTCCTCGCGGCACGGGGTTCCGAGGTCCCGCGCGACGCGGAGGAGCGCACCCGCCGGGCGCTCGAGGTCATCGCCCGCGATGCGGTCGGCCGCTCGGAGCTGATGGACGCCGCCCGCGAGGCGGTGCGGACGACGCATCGCTGGGCAGCGGACACCGGCATCGTCGACCTCCCGCCGGCGGAGCTCCTGACCGTCACCGAGGTCCCGCAGTTCCTCCAGGGCGTCGCCGTCGCGTTCATCACCTCGCCGCCGGCGCTCGAGCCGGAGAGCGGCTGCACCTACTACCTGTCGCCGGTCCCCGACTCCTGGGAGGAGGAGCGCGCCGCGTCCTTCCTCGCCGAGTACAACCGGCACGCGCTGCTGAGCCTCGCGCTCCACGAGGCGGTCCCCGGCCACTGGGTCCAGCTCGAGCACGCGGCGCGCCATCCGCGGCTGACCCGTCGGTGGATGTGGTCGTCCGCGTTCGCCGAGGGCTGGGCGGTCCACATCGAGCGCACCGCCGTCCGCATGGGCTTCGGGGACGAGGTCGACGACGTCGACGGGGCCGCCTACCGGCTGAGCCAGCGCAAGCTCGAGCTGCGCCTGGCGGCCAACGCCCTCCTCGACGTTGGCCTGCACGCCGGCGACCTCGACGACGACGGCGCCATGCGGCTCCTGACCGGCGAGACGTTCCAGCAGGAGGCCGAGGCGACCGGGAAGCTCGTGCGCGCCAAGGTGACGAGCGGGCAGCTGTGCTCGTACTTCGTGGGCGGCGAGGAGTTCGCCGACCTCGAGGCGGAGGAGCGCCGCCGCGCCGGTGCCGACTTCGACCTCGCCCGCTTCCACCGGCGGGTGCTCGCGCACGGCACCCCGACGACGGCGATCGTCCGGGCCGCGCTCGCCGAGGATCCCGACGAGCCGGCGTGGCGGCCCTTCGGACCCTGAGCCGGATACGGGTGGTCGCCTCCGCGGCACCTAGGGTTCGCGGCGGAGCCGTCCGTCACTTTCCCCCAGGAGCTCTCCCGTGACCTTCAGCTTGGCGCTCACCGAGGAACAGCAGGCGGCCCGCGACTGGGCCCAGGACTTCGCGCGCAAGGAGATGCGCGAGAAGACCGTCGAGGGCCTCCCCGCCCACCGGTACTGGGACGAGGAGGAGGAGTTCCCCTGGGAGATCGTGAAGAAGGCGGCCGAGGTCGGCCTCTACGGCATGGACTACTACACCATGGCGGGCCAGGACCAGACCGGGATCACGACCGCGCTCATCATCGAGGAGCTGTTCTGGGGCTGCGCCGGCATCGGGCTCGCGATCTTCGGCTCCGGCCTCGCGCTCGCCGGCCTCGCCTCCGCCGGCACCGGTGAGCAGATCGGCGAGTGGGCGCCGAGGATCTTCGGCACCCCCGACGACATCAAGGTCGGCGCGTACGCGGTCTCCGAGCCCGGCGCCGGCTCCGACGTCTCCAAGATCCGCACCCGCGCCGAGAAGGTCGAGGGTGGCTGGCTCCTCAACGGCGAGAAGATCTGGATCACCAACGGCGG
>JAHWKB010000077.1 GCA_019348115.1 Actinomycetota bacterium
CGGAGGTCGCGGACCAGCGCTACGTCGGGACGGCCGTGACGATGCAGCTCGCGCTCGGGTTCACCCTCACGGTCGCGACGATCTGGCTCGTGCCGTTGCTGGTCGACGCCTTCGGGTGGCGCTGGGCCTTCCTCGTGCTCACACCCGGGCCCGTCCTGGGGACCGTCGCGATGCAGCGCCTTCGGCTGCCCGGACGGGGCCGGTCAGGGCCGCAGCGACCGTGACGGCCGCGGCGCGGACGGGATCCGAACGGGCTCCGGCCTCAGCCGCGCAGCTGGGCCCAGGCGTCGACGAGCATCGTCCGGGCGTCCGCGCGCATGTCGCGGGCGGCGTCGGGGTCCGCGAGCACGGCGAGGAAGCTGAAGAGGAGGCCCACGCTCGACATCGCGACCGCGTCCAGCGCCATCAACCGTTCCACCGCCGTCCCTTCCGTCCAGTGGCCGTCGACGGGGGACACATCGGCCGGTCGGGTCGCCACCTGAAGGAGGACCGGGGGGAACCGGGGGATCAGCGGCGCGAGGCCCGATCATCGCCACGCCGCACCACGCCCCGAGGCCGGTCCCGGAGAGCACCGCGCCGACGATCAGCAGGGGCGCCAGGATCCGCCCCCACTCCAGGAGCGAGCCGAGGAAAGAGATGTCCTCCGCGGAGGGTGACCGCGACGCCGGACAGCCCGATGAAGGGGACGATCGAGCGCGGCGTTGCCGATGGCTGCGGCTCCCTCCCGACCGGCTCCGGTCGTCCTGAGAAGCGTACGCCGGGTGCGTCCGGCGGCTCCGCGGTACGTTCCCCGGGCGGGGCGAGACGGGCAGACGGGACGGGGGTGGTCGGCGTGGCGACGAGGTGGGCGGACGCCGGCGAGGCCTACCTCGAGACCACGGACCACAGCGCGGCCCTGGTCGAGCTCGCCGGCGACGATGTCATCGTCCGCGCCGTGAACCGTCCCCTCGCCCGCCTGCTCGGACGCGCACGCGACGAGTTCGTGGACCAGCCCGGCTCGCGCTTCTACCCCCCGGCCGAGCTGGCGGACGTCGTGGCCTGGGTGCGCGACGCCCTGACCACGGAGGAGCCGGTCGGGTACGAGGCCGTCCGCGAGCTCGCCCAGGGCCGCCTCGTGGTCGTGGGCCGGGTGATCCCCCTCGACGGCCGGCGGTGCCTGATCGTCGGCTCCGACATCTCCCGGCAGCGCGCGGCGGAGGAGCGACTCGCCCGGCTCGAGGCCCTGGCCGACATCGGCCTGTGGGCGTGGAACGTCGTGGACGAGGAGGTGGAGTGGTCCGACCACTACCGCCGGATCCACGGGCTGCCGCGGGAGGCGACCCCATCGGTCGCGGCCGCGCTCGAGGTCATCCACCCGGACGACCGGGCCAGGATGACGCGGATCATCGCGGAGGTCGCGGGTCGGGGCCGGACGGGGCCGGTCCGGTACCGCGTCGTCGGGGCGGACGGCGAGGTGCGCCACATGGAGGGCCGCGCCGAGGTGGTGCGCGACGCCGCCGGCGACATCATCCGGGTCGTCGGCACGGTCCAGGACGTGACCGAGCAGCAGGCCCTCGAGGAGCGCGAGCGCCGCGTGCAGGAGGCCAGCCGTCGGCAGGCACACGCGATGGAGCTCAACGACGACATCGTCCAGGAGCTGTCACGGGCGTGGCTCGCGCTCGAGCTCGAGGACGTCGCCGCCGCGCGGGAGGCCATCGAGGCGACCACCCGGCGGGTCCAGAACATCGTGAGCGGGCTCCTCGACGCGACGGCGCTCGCCGCCGGCGAGGTCGGCCCCGGCGCGCTCGTGCGCCAGCGTCCCGCCGGCGGCGAGCCCCGGCCGCCGGCCGAGCCCCCGACGACCCCCACCGCCGTCCGGCCGCGACACGGCGAGCCGGAGCGAGCGCCGTGAGCGGGCCCGTCCAGGAGCCGGACCGGGAGTGCCACGACGAGGCGCTGGCCGGGGTCGAGGCCCGGGAGGGCCGTCGGACGAGCGTCGGCGGGCTCGACGTCGCCCGGGTGCTCCCGACGAAGGGTCGGCGCACGGTCGGCGCCTGGTGCTTCGTCGACCTCATGGGGCCGGCCGACGCGGAGCAGCCCGATCCGATGGAGGTCGGGCCGCATCCGCACATCGGCCTCTCGACCGCGACGTGGCTCCTCGAGGGCGAGGCGCTGCACACCGACTCGCTCGGCACGGAGCAGGTCATCCGTCCCGGACAGCTCAACCTCATGACCGCCGGCGCCGGCATCGCCCACGCCGAGCTCGCCGCGCGGCCCCCCTTCCGCGGCGCGCAGATGTGGATCGCCCAGCCCGAGGGCACCCGCCACGGGGCGGCCGCCTTCGAGCACCACGGCGACCTGCCGGAGGTCGAGGTGGGCGACGCGACCCTGCTGGTGTTCGCCGGGGCCGTCGCCGGCGCCGCGTCGCCGGCGCGCACCGACACCGCGCTCGTCGGTGTCGATGCGACGCTCCACGGCACGCGCACCGTGCTCCCCGCCGACGCCGCGTTCGAGCACGCCGTCATCCCGCTCGACGGCCGCCTGAAGGTCGGTCCCGAGGTCGTGGAGCCCGGCTGGCTCGTGCTCGTCCCGGCCGGGGTCGGCGAGCTCCCCGTCGAGTCGCAGGACCGGGACGCGCGCTTCCTCCTCCTCGGCGGCGAGCCGCTGGGCGAGGAGGTCGCGATGTGGTGGAACTTCGTCGCGCGCGACCGCGACGAGCTCGAGGCGGCGTGGCGGGACTGGCGCGACCGCACCGACCGGTTCGGCGAGGTCCCGTCCGCGCTCGAGCGGATCGAGGCGCCGACGCCGCCGTGGGTCAGGTCCCCGACCTGAGCGCCCGCCGCCCGGTCCGCAGGGGAACGTTGGCCACGCGACGAAGCCGGCCGGAGCACACAGGAACCGCCGGTCGAGGACGCCCGGACGGGGAAGGCTCCGGGAGCATGGCATCGGGCGAGGTCGACATCCGCGTGCCGTCCGCAGACGACCCTGACACGACCTCGGGGGTCGAGGCGCGGATGGCCCACTCGCGCATGCGCATGTGGACGGCAGCCGTCCTCTACGTCTCCGCCGGCGTGCTCGTCCTGTTCTCCCTCGTGCTGTCCGCCGGCCACCGCCCGGTGGCCTACGTCGTCCCGGTCCTGGCGGTCGTCACGGGGCTCGTGCTGTTCCCCGTCGGCCGGGCGGTCTTCGTCCCGCTGTGGGTGAACGAGCTCCTGTCGGTGGGCGGGGCGAGCCTCATCGCGCTCCTGGTGCTCCTCGTCAACCCGACGATGGCGGACGTGCCCGGCGTGTTCGTGGTCTACGTCGCGGCGTACGCGTGGTTCTTCTACCCGCGGCCCCGGGCCTTCCTGCACGCGACCATCGGTGCCGGCGCCTACGGGATCGGCCTCTGGATCGCGGACGTCGACTACGCGGCCGCGCGCTGGCTCGTCATCGCCGGCGCCTCGATCGTCGCGGCGGTCCTGGTGGCCCGGCTCGCCGAGACCGACCGGCGCGCCGCGGTCATGCACCGCGAGCTGGCCGAGCGCACGCGCCGGCTCGCGAGCACCCGGGAGCTCCTCCTCGTGGCGGTCTCGCACGAGCTCCGCACGCCGCTCACGCTCGTCGCCGGGACGGCGACGCTGCTGCACGAGCGGTTCGACGACCTCTCCGACGAACGACGGCGGCAGCTCCTCACGAGCCAGGACACCCACGCACGCCGCCTCGTCCGGCTCGTCGAGGACCTCGACGCCCTCCACCAGCTGTCGCAGGACGCCCTCGTGGCCGGCCGCGAGCTCGTCGATCTGCGGAGCTGCGCCGAGGAGTCGGTGCCGCCCGAGCTGGCCGAGGACATCCGGCTCAGCGTGGACGTACCGAGGGTGCGAGTCTGGATCGATCCGCGCTTCTGCCGGCGGATCCTCGAGAACCTCCTCCGCAACGCGGTCCGGCACACGCCGCCGGGCAGCGAGGTCCTGCTCTCGGTGCGCGTGGAGGACGACCTGATCGTGCTGGAGGTGGCCGATTCCGGCGAGGGTGTCCCGGACCTCCACAAGACCGCCATCTTCGAGCCGTTCGTCCGCCTCCACACCGACCGGGCGGGCTCCGGTGTCGGGCTGGCGCTCGTGGCGGCCCTCGCCCGCGCGCACGGCGGCACGGCGACCGTCCTCGACCGGCCCGGCGGCGGCTCGGTCTTCCGCGTCACGCTGCGCCAGCTGGCGCCCGCCGGCGAGCCCGTCGCGGCGGGCTAGAGCGTCGCCTGGAGCTCCTCGAGGACGTCGGGGTCGTGGGTGCCCAGGCACAGGACGTCGACGCGGCTCTCCTTCCAGGCCTCGAGCCGGTCCTTGATGCGGCCCATGGGACCCACCAGCGCGCACTCGTCGACGAGCTCGGCGGGGACGGCGGCGGCCGCCTCCGCCTTCTTGCCGTCGAGGTAGAGGTCCTGGATGGTCTTGGCGGCCTCCTCGAAGCCGTAGCGGACGGCGAGGTCGTTGTAGAAGTTCTTCTCGCGCGAGCCCATGCCGCCGATGTACAGCGCGAGGATGGGGCGGACCTGGTCCCGGGCCGCGTCGAGGTCGTCGTCGACCGCGACCTGCACGGTCGGGACGATCTCGATCTCGCCCGCGTCCCGCCCGGCCTCCTCCAGGCCGCGGTCGAGGTTCTCGTTGAAGATGTCCTCGCGCTCGGGGGAGTAGAAGATCGGCAGCCAGCCGTCGGCGATCTCGGCCGCGAGCTGGACGTTCTTCGGACCGATCGCAGCGAGGTAGATCGGGATGCGGTCGCGGACCGGGTGCAGGATCGACTTCAGCGGCTTGCCGAGGCCGGTGGCGTCGTCGCCGCGGTAGGGGATCCGGTAGTGCTCCCCCTGGTGCTCGAGCGGCGCCTCGCGGGCGATGGCGGCCCGGACGATCTCGACGTACTCACGGGTCTTGCCGAGGGGCTTGCCGTACGGCACGCCGTGCCAGCCCTCGACGACCTGCGGACCCGACAGGCCGAGCCCGAGCAGGAAGCGGCCGTCGGACAGCGCGTCGAGCGTCATCGCCGTCATCGCCGTGTTCGCCGGCGTCCGGGCGGGCATCTGCATGATCGCCGAGCCGACCTTGATGCGCTCGGTCCGCGCGGCGATGTAGGACAGCACGGTGACGGCGTCGGAGCCGTAGGCCTCGGCCGCCCACACCGAGTCGATGCCGACCTGGTCGGCGCGCTCGATCAGCGGCCACACGTGCGCCATCGCCGACCCCGCGTACCCGATGTTCAGTCCCAGCCGCACGTCGCGCTCCTCGTCCGATCGTCGTCCCCGCCCGCGGGTCTAGCCGACGACGTCGTGCCCGTGCCAGTCGGGGCCCACGCCGTAGAGGAACATCCCCGACCGGAGCTTGGGCTCGAACCACGTCGACTTCGGCGGCATGACCGCGCCGGCATCGGCCACCGCCATGAGCTCGGTCACGTCGGTGGGGGCGAGCGCGAAGGCGGCCCCGTCGTCGCCGGCGCGGCGCACGAGCTCCTCGAGGCCGCGGGTGCCGGGGACGAACTCGAGGCGCTCGTCGGTCCGCGGGTCGGCGATCCCGAGCACGGGCCCGAGGATGCGCTCCTGCAGCACGGTGACGTCGAGCGCGGTGACCGGGTCGGCCGCGGCGCCGGGGGCGGCCGAGCGGATGCGGTGCCAGCGGTCGGCGAGGTGGAGGAGGAAGGCGCCGGCCGCGTCGGGCGGGTCGGGGACGCCGGGGACCACGACCGGCGTCACCGTGAACCGCTCCGCGAGCGCGGCGAGGACGGCGTCGGCGCGATCGGCTCCCACCCCCCGCACGACGCGGTGGTAGGGCTCGAGCCGGAGCTCCGCGGCGGGGAACACGACGACGAGCAGACGCGCCGGCGGCGCGTCGCCGTCCTGGACGCCGGCGCGACGCGCGTAGCGGACCGCGGCCGCCGCGCGGTGGTGCCCGTCGGTCAGGTAGAGCGCCGGGACGTCCCGGAAGGCGCGCTCGATCGCGGCGGTGTCGTCCTCCGCGGCGACCGTCCACACCTGCTGTTCGAGCCCGTCCTCGGCCGTCACCGTGAGGTCGGGAGCCCTCTCGGTCACGCGCGCGAGCAGGTCCGCCACGGGTGACGGTCCCCGGTGCACCAGTCCGACGGGGGACGACTCGACGCCGACCACCTCGAGGTGGCGGACGAGGTCGTCCTCCTTGTCCTCGCGCGTCTCCTCGTGGAGCCGCACCACCGGCCCGATGTCGTCGACGGGCACGGTCCCGACCACGCCGGTCTGGACGTGCTCGCCCCGACGCATCCGGAGGACCTGGTACGCCGGACGCGCCGAACGGTCGAACGCGCCCTCCGCGAGCAGCCGGTCGAGGGTCGCCCGGGACGCGGCGAGGAGCTCCTCGCGGTCGAGCGCCGCGCCGGGGGGCTGGTCCTCCGGCGAGCGCATGACGTTCAGGAAGCTGTCGGGCTGTGCAGCGGCGACGGCCCCGCGCTCCGCTGGGCTCAGCGAGTCGTAGGCCGGCGCGACGACCCGGTCGGCGGCCGTCGGCGAGACCAGCCACCCACGGTAGGGGTGGAGCGAGGTCACCCGTCACCGTCCCGGGAGGATGCCGAGATGACCGCGTCGAGGTCCCGCAGCTCGTCGAGGACCGCGTCGGTCACCCCGGCCGAGACGCGCATCGTGGCGACGGCCGCCACCGCGCCGGCGAAGACCTCGTTGTCCATCTGCTCGACGTTGATGTCGTTCGCCTGCAGGACGTCGAAGACCGACGACAGCGCCCCGACCCGGTCGAAGTGGCGGACGACGAGCGTCGAGGAGCCCAGCGCGGTCGTGGCGAGGTTCACGCAGTTCACGACCTCGCCGCGGGCGTAGGCCTCGATGACCTCGAGGGTGGCGTCCGCGATCGCCTGCTGCGCCTGCTCCGTCGACGCCCCGATGTGGTGGGTGCCGACGACGTTGGGGTGCTGGGCGAGGGAGTGCTCCCACCCGTCCGCCTCCTTGGCGTCGGGCTCGCCGCGGTAGACGTCGAGTCCGACCCGGAGGTCCTTCTCCTCGATCGCCGCGAGGAGCGCGTCCTCGTCGACGATCGACCCGCGGGAGGTGTTGAGGAGCCACGCACCGGGCTTCAGGTGGGAGAGGAACTCCTCGTCGACCATGCCCTCGGTCCCGGGCGCCGCGGGGACGTGGAGGCTCACCACGTCGCAGCCGGCGAGGAGCGTCGGGAGGTCCTCGACGAGCTCGATGCCGATGCGTGCGATGCGGTCCCGGGTGGCCGCGTCGCGTCCGGCCTTGTCGACCGTCCGCACCCGCATGTCGCAGGCGACGGCCCGCTCGGCGAAGGCGAGGCCGATGTCGCCGGCGCCGACGATCGCCAACGACCGTCCGGCGATGCCGCGGGCCTGGCTGTAGCGGCGCTTGTCCCACCGCCCCGCACGGAGGTCGGCGACGTTCTCGGGGATGCGACGGTCGATCGCGAGGAGCAGGCCGAGGGCCAGCTCGGCCACCGCGATGGCGTTGCGTCCCGGCGTGTTGCACACGTAGACCCCGCGGGCCGCCGCGGCGTCGGTGTCGATCGTGTTGGTGCCGGCGCCGGCGCGGACGATCAGCGACAGCTCGTCGGCCGACGCCACCGTGTCAGCGTCGACCCTCGTCGAGCGCACCACGAGCACCTCGACGCCGTCGAGGAGGCCGGCGAGGTCCGCCGGCGACGCCCCCGGCTCGTCGCGGACGTCGTGCCCGGCCTGCCGCAGCTGCTCCACGCCCTCGAAGGCGTCGGCCACCAGGATCCTCACCACGCGTCCCTCCCGTCGGTCGCGTGCGGACCCTAGGACCGCACCGACGCCGGGGGCCCCGTCCGGGCGTCAGGCGCGGTGGGCGGCCGCCTCCTCGTCCCCGGCCGAGGCGCGGTAGATCGCGCCGAAGGCGTCCCCGACGGCGAGGAAGCGGTCACGGGTCATGCGGTCGAGGACGAGCTCGCGGACGTTGCGCACGTGGTGGGCGGCCGCCCGGTCGAGGAGGTCCGAGCCGGCGTCGGTCAGCGTCGCCCACATGCCGCGGGCGTCGTCCTCGCACGGCTCGCGCGCGACGATCCCGCGCTGCTCCAGCCGCCCGATGCGGTAGGTCACCTGCGGCTTGGGGATCAGGGCGCGCGAGCTCAGCTGGCTCATCCGGACCCGCCGGTCGGGCGACTCCGACAGCAGCACGAGGATCGCGTAGTCGTCCATCGTGATGTCGTACTGGTCGGACAGCTCACGCTCGAGCCGGCGCTCCAGCATGGTCATGCCGGAGATCAGGCTCCGCCACGCCTGCTGCTCCTCGTCGTCGAGCCACCGCACCTCGTCCATGCCCACGAGGGTATCCCCGACCCGCCCGGCCCCGTGGGCCGGGGCCTAGACGCGGTCGATCCAACGGTCGGCGGCGGCGAGGCGCTTCTCGAGCTGCTTGAGGGTCGCCTCGGCGATGCTCCGGATACCCGCTTCCTCGTTGAGCTTCGCGTTGATGACCTTCGCCTCGAGCCCCAGGAGGTGGCCGAGCATCTGCACGCGGTCGCTGTTGGCCTGCCGGAGCTCGCGCTTGCGCTGGGTGCGGGTCACCGTGAGCGTGCCACCGGCACCGGCTGCGTCGCCGAGCGGGGGCGGCGGGACGATCTCGATGTGCAGGGTCAGGTCGTCGTCCTCGCCGCCCTCGTAGATGAGGTCCTCGGGGTGGTGGTCGTCGAACACGCTGTCGGTGTCGTGCTCGCCCAGGGGGGTGGCCGAGATGGCCTGGAAGAGCGAGAGCTGGTCCTCACCGTCGTCGACCGCGAGGCCGTCGAGCTCGGTCGGGTCCTGCTCGCCCTCCTCCTCGCGCCGACGGAGGGAGTGGGTGCGCTGCTCGGCGAGGCCGGCGGCGAAGGCGCGCAGCCGGGCGTCGTCGGGGATGAAGAAGAACGCCTTCTGGCGGCGGTAGCCGGGTACCCAGCGGACGAGCCGACCGACGGCCTGCCGGAAGAACAGCTCGGTGACGGTGTTCGTCGCGTAGACGCCGACGCGGAGCCGGGGGATGTCGACGCCCTCCGAGACCATGCGCACGGCGACGATCCACGGGTCGCTCCCCGCGGCGAAGTCGGCGATGTGGTCCGACGCGAGCGGGTCGTCCGACGTGGCGACGACCGCCTTCACGCCGTGCCGGTCCTCGAGCATCCGGGCGATGCCGTGGGCGTGCTCGACGTCCATGGCGATCACGAGGCCGCCGGCGTCCGGCTGGTCCTGTCGCACCCGCCGCAGCGACGCCTCGGCCTGGTCGAGGACGGCGGGGAGCCACTGTCCGTCGATCGACAGCGCCGTCCGGAGCCGCTGCGAGGCGTGCACCCGGTCGAGCTGGTCCTCGAACGTCGCCGCCATGGCCGTGCCGTCGGGCGCGGTCCACTCCATGTGGCCGTTGATGCGGGGGAAGAAGACGGGGCGCACGACCCCGCCGTCGACGAGCGCCTCGCCGTAGCCGTAGGTGTAGTCCGCGACCGCCTCGTCGAAGGCGTAGTCGACGAAGGGGATCGGGTTCTGGTCCGACCGGAAGGGCGTGCCGGAGAGCGACAGCCGACGCGCGGCGAGCTCGAACGCCGTGAACACCGCGTCGCCCCACGCCCGCTCCGTCCCGGCGTGGTGGATCTCGTCGAAGACCACGAAGGCGTCGTCGGCGTACGGGCGCATCGGCGCCGGGTCCGAGGCGACCTGCTGGTAGGTGACGACCACCCCGTGCATGTCGCCCGGGAAGCCGTCCCGCGGGCTCCACTCGGGCTCGAGGTGGAGCCCGAAGCTCGCCGCGGCGTTGGCCCACTGCACCTTGAGGTGGGAGGTGGGAGCGACGATGAACACGCGGCGGTGCGGGTGGGTCGCGAGGTCGCGCACGGCCGCGGTGAGCGCGAAGGTGGTCTTGCCGGCGCCCGGTGTGGCGACCGTCAGGAAGTTCCGCGACGGGGTGGTCTCGAACCGCTCGAGCGCGTCCTTCTGCCACTTCCGCAGGCGGAGGGAACGGCGCAACGGGGGCGACCTCGGGCACTCGGGGGCGGGGGGGCGCGACGGTACCGTGGGCCCATGCCC
>JAHWKB010000078.1 GCA_019348115.1 Actinomycetota bacterium
ACTTGAGCTCGCGCGCCCGCCAGGCGAGGTACTGCGGGTCGAGCGGGATGCAGTGCCCCCCGACGCCCGGCCCGGGGGCGAACGCCTGGAACCCGAAGGGCTTGGTCGCGGCGGCCTCGACGACCTCCCAGATGTCGATGTCGAGCTCGTGCGCGAGCTGGGCGAGCTCGTTCACCAGCGCGATGTTCACGGCGCGGTAGGTGTTCTCGAGGAGCTTCGTGAGCTCGGCGGCCCGCGCGGACGACACGACGTGGACCGTCGAGACGAGCCGGCCGTAGGCGGCGGCCGCGACCTCGCCCGAGCGCGGGGTGACGCCACCCACGACCTTCGGGATGTCGGACGGCCCGAGCTGGTTGCCGGGGTCGACGCGCTCGGGCGAGAACGCGATCCACACGTCCTCGTCGAGGGTCAGGCCGGCGCGCTCGACCGCCGGCAGGAACGCGTCCTCGGTCGACCCGGGGTAGGTGGTGGACTCGAGGGCGATGAGCGTTCCGGGGCGCGCGATGTCGGCGATGGTGTCGGCGGCGGCCTCGATGTAGGAGGTGTCGGGCTGCCGGTTCCGGCCGAGCGGGGACGGGACGCACACGAGCAGCACGTCCGCGTCCGCGAGCGCCGCGGGGTCCGTGGTGGCCGTGAACCCCGCCGCGACCGCCTCGGCCAGCGCGGTGTCGCTCACGTCCCCGACGTGCGACCGTCCGCCCGCGAGGCCGTCGACGACACGGGCCGAGACGTCGAAGCCGATGACGCCGAGCCCCTTGCGGGCCGCGGCCACGGCGATCGGCAGCCCGACGTAGCCGAGCCCGAGGACACCGACGGTCCACCGCTCGTCGCGGAGGAACGCGATCGGGTCGTCCACCATGCTCAACGGGTCCCCCTCCGGGCGGCTCGGGCCGCTTCCACGTGATCGACGAGCTCGCGCGCCCGGTGGGCGAACGTATGGGCTGCGAGGACCGCGCTGCGGCCGCGCTCGCTGCGTGCCTGCCGGTCGTCCTCGTCGGCGAGCAGGCGCTGGACGACGTCGCGCAGCTCGTCGGCGCCGGTGAACGTCGCGACCGCGCCGTCGAAGAGGCCGTCGAGGCCGGGCACGTCGTCGCTGACGACGACGGCGCCGGCCGCGAGCGCGTCGAAGAGGCGGTTGGACGCGAAGCCGTGCCGGCGCATCCCCTCCCAGTGGTCGTTCAGCACCAGCGTCGCGGAGGAGTAGACGGCGGCGAGCTCGTCGTTCGGCACGTGGGTACTGCGCACCAGGGACGGGTCGACGAACTTCTCCCAGTTGGCCCCGTAGATGGCGAGGTCGAGCCCGGCGTCGAGCGCGTCCCGCACCGCCTGGCGCATCACGAACCGGGAGTTGCCGACGAACACGAGGTCGTGCGCGAAGCGCGGATCGCGCGGGCGGGGGCGGAAGCGGCGCTCGTCGGTCGCCTGCAACAGCACCCCGACCGGCGTGGACGTGCGTCCGCGGAGCTGCTCGGCCATGCCGGTGTGACTGGCGACGAGCACGAGGTCGGCGGCGTCGCACTCCTCCGGCGTGAGCTCCTCCGGGTGGGAGATGTTCCAGATGACGTGCAGCTGCCCGTCCGCGGGCGGGGCGACCGACCGGCCCTTGAGATGGACGAACACGTCCGCGGTGCGGGCGTCGCGCGACGTCCACTCGTCCTGGATCAGGAGCCGGACGGGGTGTCCGAGCGCGCGGAGCTCCCGGCCCAGACCCTCCGCGAAGTGCCAGTCGCCCCAGCGCTGCGCCGCCCGGCGTTCGGGGACGCTCGTCGCGAGGGCGAACGACGGGCGGTCGGCACGGGCCAGCAGCAGGTCGCGGAGGCTCGCGGCGCGGGCGGCGTAGGTGTGCTCGGCGAGGACGCGGTCGCGGAGCTCGCCGGCGAGGCGTGCGGTGCGTCCGGGGTCGGCGGTCAGGTCGGCGACGAGGGCGGCCAGCTCCGGGGCGGTCTCCCACGTGGGGAGGTCGTCGCCGAAGAGCTCGCGGGCGCCGGCCACCTGGTTGGTCACCGGGAGTGCGCCGGCGGAGAGGGCGTCGAACACCCGCGAGTTGACCGAACCGTAGGGACGGGTGTGGTCGGCGGCCTGGTCGACGACCACGAGTGCCGACCGGTAGACGGCCGGCAGCTCGTCGTACGGCAGCTGGCCCTGCCACGCGCCCGCGACGGCCGGCACGTCCTCCCAGCCCTTGCCGTAGACGGTCAGGTCCGGGACCGCGGCGACCAGCTCGGGGAGGCGCGCGTCCTTGCCCCAGTAGTTGCCGGTGAACACCGCGCCGGCGCGCGGCCGCCCCGCGCCGTCGTCCTCGCCGGCCGAGAAGCGCGACGGGTTGGTCGCGAGGGGCAGCACGGTCGGGGTGTGGCGGGACTCGCCGGCGATGAGGTCGGCGGAGGTCCGGCTCGAGGCGAGCACGAGGTCGAAGTCGTCGAACCACGGGTGGCTCGTCCAGCGCTCCGTCCAGTTGCGGACCCACGCGATCGTCGTGAGCCCGGGCCGGTCGAGCTTGCGGAGGTCGAAGGTGTCGAGGAGGACGAGCAGCGCGTCCACGTCGTCGGGCAGGTCGTACCAGGCGTCGCGGTAGCGCTCGACGTAGCTGACGCGCCACCCGAGCGCCGCACAGGCCTCCCCGAGCTCGTGGGCGGTGTACCAGTCGCCGTAGCCGGCCGACTCGAGGTCCCGGGTGACGGTGATCGCGAGGTGGTACGGGACGCTCGTGAGGACGAGCGACCCGGTCAGGCGCTCGCGCTCGACGGCACGCCGGAGCTCGGGACCGAAGCGGGCGGCGAGCGCGTCCCAGTTCGCGGCCTGCCGGCGGTTGCGTGCCTCGACCTCGTCGACGCGGTGGCGCGTCTCGCCCTCGTGGTGGAACAGGACGGCGTCCGGCGCGACGACGACGCGCCCGCCGGCGCGGCGGAGCGACCAGCAGAGGTCGACGTCCTCGGCGCCGTAGACGTAGCGCTCGTCGAACCCGCCGGCCGCCTCGAAGGCGTCCCGTTCGACGGCGAGGCAGGCGGCGGTCGCGGCGGCCACCTCGTGCACCGGGAGGGACGGGTCGGGGTCGCGGCCCTCGCCGACGTTGCGTGCCTGCGGGAAGCCGCCGGCGACGGGCACGAGCTCGGTCCCGAGGTGCTGGACGCCGAGGTCGCGCGTCCGTGAGCCGAGGAGCGGACGACGGGGGTAGACGAGCTGCGCCCCGACCGCCACGACGTCGTCCGGCGCGAGCGCGGCGAGCATCCGGTCGAGCCAGCCGTCGGAGAGCGGCTCCACGTCGTCGTTGAGGAAGAGCAGGACGTCGCCGGTCGCTTCGGCCGCGGCCTGGTTGTTGGCCTCGGAGAACGACCGGTTGGTGTCGTTCCGCAGGACCCGGACATCGGGTCGAGCAGCGGCGGAGCCGACCTCGCTCTCGGACAGGGCCGCGAGGAAGCGCCGGGTCGCCGGCCCGCTCGCGTTGTCGACCACGAGCAGCTCGACGCGGTCCATCGCCGTGCGCGCGCGGAGCGCCGGCAGGAGGCGCGCGAGGTTGTCCGCGCCGTCGCGGGTCAGGACGACGATCGAGACGCGGCGGTCGCTCGCCGGCGCCGGCGGCAGCGCCGCGATGGCCCGGCGGAGCGCCTGCTCGCGCCGCGGGGCGTCGATCTTGGCCGGGAGCTGGGCGACGCCGCTCGCGACCTTGCGGGCCTCGCGCTCGAGCTTCGTGGCGCGCTTGCGGGCACGGCGGACGGGCGGGAGGAGCCAGCCGGCGATCCAGAACAGCACCTTCACGACCGGGTGCTGCCGGACCTTCTCGAGGGCGACCCGCCGCGACTCGGCGACCTCGCGCCACTGGTCCGCGTTCGCGCGCTCGGTGTCGAGCGCAGCCTCGAGCCGCGCGACCTCGTCGCGGAGACGCTGGAGCTCGTCGTCGGTCACCGGGTCAGGCCGGCGGGGCGCCGTCCGTGGCCTCGAGGTAGCGGTCCACCACCTCGTCCACGGGACCGTCGAGCACGACCGTGCCCTTGTCGAGCCAGATCACCCGCGAGCACACGTCACGGACGGAGCCCATGGAGTGCGAGACGAGGAAGACCGTGCCGGCGTGGCCGACCATCTCCTTGATGCGGCTCTCGGACTTGCGCCGGAACTCCTGGTCCCCGACCGCCAGCGCCTCGTCGATCATCAGGATCTCCGGGGTCACGACGGTCGCGATCGAGAACTGCAGTCGCGCCTGCATCCCGGACGAGTAGGCGCGGAGCGGCACGTCGATGAAGTCCTCGAGCCCGGCGAACGCGACGATGTCGTCGAAGCGCTCCTCGAGCACGTCGCGGGGGATCCCGAGGGCGGTCCCGCCCATGAAGACGTTCCGGCGCCCCGACAGCTCGGGGTGGAGGGCCGCACCGACGCCGAGCAGCACCGGGTCGGTCGTCGCGTAGACCGCCCCGCTGGTGGCGGGCAGCAGGCCCGCGATGACGCGGAGGAGGGTCGACTTGCCGGAGCCGTTGCGGCCGATGAGCCCGATGGCCTCGCCGCGGTGCGCGGCGAACGAGACCCCCCGGACGGCGTGGACCTGGCGGGCGGGACGGCCCTGGAAGCCGCGCGACACGAGCCGGCGGAGCGTCGGCTTCTGGCTGTCGGTGTAGATCTCGTAGGTCAGGTGCACGTCGTCGACGAGCACCGACAGCGGGGCGTCCTCGGGCGGGGCGTCGGAGCGCAGCGGGTGCTCGTCGGTCTCCGGGGTGGCGTCAGGCACGGCCGTACTCCGCCTCGTTGGCGCGGAAGTACACGAACCCGGCGATCATCAGCACGACCGACCACCCGGCGGCGGCGGCCCAGACCCACAGGGTGCCGGTGCCGTCGATCAGCGCCTCGCGGAAGATGGTGAAGAACTGCCACAGCGGGTTGGCCTGGAAGATCCACACCATCCACTCGGCGTCGCCGGCGTTCTCGCGCACGAAGTCGACGCTGTAGAAGAGCCCGGACAGGTACATCCAGATCCGCAGCACGTAGGGCAGCACCTGCTGGACGTCGCGGAAGTGGAACGTCGCTCGCGCGGTGAAGAGCGCCAGCCCGAAGCTGAACATCGCCATGAGCAGCGTCGCCGGGACGACGAGCAGCCAGCCCCACTGCGGCCAGATCGGCGGGAGCTCGGCACCGGTCCCCGGCTCGACCGCGAACTGGCTCGTCCCGACCACCAGCACGAACATGATGAGGATGGCCGGCCCGTGCGCGATGGTCTCGGAGATCGTGGCGGCGAGCGGCAACGACGCACGGGGGAAGCGGATCGACTGGATGAGCTTGAGGTTCGACACCACCGTGCGGGCGCCGGCCTGGATCACCTTGCCGATGTAGGTGAACGTCATGATCCCGATGATCAGGAACGCCGCGTAGTAGTCGATGTCGGCCCGCGCGTCGAGGATGACGCCGAACACGAGGTAGTAGACGCCGGCGAGGAGCAGCGGGTTCAGCAGGTGCCACAGGTTGCCGAGCGCCGAGTTCTGGTTCTGCGCGCGCAGCTCGCCGAGCGGCACGGTGACGAGGAAGTCCCGGTGCGCCCACAGGTCCGCGAAGTACTCCTTGAGCGACGGGGCGACCCCGACGCGCTTGAGGCCGGGAGGCACGTCGACGGAGCCCGCGGAGGGGCCGGACGTCGGAGGGGCCGTGGTGGACATGGCCGGGAGGCTACCGGCGGGCCGCCTCCGCCCGGCACGCCTCCGGTCACGCGACCGAGGAGACCCGCGGCCGGGCCGTCGCGTCCTCGGACCGCTCGGCGAGCACGGCGCTGGGGAGCTCGAGCCGGAACACCGCTCCCCCGCCGGCGTCGTCGGCGACGGTGACGTCACCTCCGAGCTTGCGCGCGAGCGCTCGCGCGATGGAGAGCCCGAGCCCGGGGCCCTGCGCACGGTGGAGGTGGTCCCCCAGACGGGCGAAGCGCTCGAAGATCCGCTCGCGGTCGGCGACCGGGATCCCCGGGCCGTCGTCGACGACGTCCACGAACGTGGATCCGCCCGCGGACCGGACCTCGACGGCCACGGCCCCGTCGGTGTGCTTCAGCCCGTTGTCGACCAGGGCGCGCAGGATGCGCTCGACGGCGGCGGCGTCCCCGCGGGCACCGACCGGGCCGGGAGCGTCGACGGTGACGGGGCGACCGTCGACGGCCTCGTGCGCCACGGCGGCCTGGACCACGGAGGTGACGTCCAGGGCCACCGCACGGAGGGTCTCGCCGCCGCGGTCGAGGTCGGCGACGACGAGGAGGTCGGCGACGAGCGTGCCGAGGCGGTCCAGCTGGCGGGCGATCGACCCGTGGATCTGCGCCGTCTGGGCCGGGGTCATCGCGTCGCCGCGCGCGCGCAGCAGCTCGAAGCCGCCACGGATCGGCGTCAGCGGGGTGCGGAGCTCGTGCGAGACGGTCGCGACGAAGTCGGCCTTCATCTCCTGGATCTCGCGCTCGGCGGTGACGTCGCGCGCCACCATGACGGCACCGGTGCCGTCGTCGGTCTCGAGCGGTGCGATGCTGCACCGCAGCCAGCGCCATGCGCCGCCGACGTGGAGCACCTGCACCTCGACGCGGAGGGGGGTCGGGTCGCCGGCGAACGCCGCGCCGACGGCGGAGCTGCCGTCGCCGACGATCTCGCGACCGTCCTGCCCCCGGAGGCGGAGGACGAGGTTCCAGGGACGGCCCACGGCCTCGTCGGCATCGATGCCGGTGATGGCGGTCATGGCCGGGTTCCAGGCGGCGACGCGACGGTCGGCGTCGACCATGACGATGCCGTCGGACGCCGCGCCGACGATGTCCCCCAGCTTGCGCGATTCCTCGGCGAGCCGTGCGCGCTCGCGCTCGACGGCCGCGAAGAGCTCGACGTTCTTGACCGCGACGGCGGCCTCGTTGGCGACCGACGCGAGCAGCACGAGGTCGCTGGCGCCCCACGGCTCGAGGCCGTGCCGGTCGTAGACGGCGAGCGCACCGAGGACACGGCCCTCGTAGAGGAGCGGGGCGGCGAGCGCGTCGCGGTGTCCGCTCGTCCCGAGGAGCGCGGCGTGCTCGTCGCCGCTGCCCGCGATGCCGAGGGGCACCGGCAGGGCCAGCACGTGCCCGAGCAGCCCGGCGCTCTCGGCCTGCGGACCGGCGTGGTCCGGGTCGGTGTGGACCACCGTGCGCTGGTCGTCGTCGACGGCCAGCAGGAGCTCGGCCGCCTGCGCGCCGAGCAGATCCGCGACGTCGCTGATGAACGCGCGCATCGCCTCGGGGGACGCGGACACCCCGACGAGGCTGCGGGTCACGTCGTGCAGGCGCTCGTTGCGGCGGCGCTCCTCGAGCACCCCGGCGTAGCCGCGGTAGCCCAGGTAGAGGCCGGCGAGGAGCGTGGTCGTGAGGAGGGCGGCGGCCGGCTCGATGCGGATGAGCAGCGCGATCAGGAGCCCTGCGGAGGTGTTGCCGATCCAGGTGATGCCGTAGAGGCTCGCCGTCTCGGCCACGGTCTCGCGCCAGGGTGAGCCGGCGAGGCGACGGAACAGCTCCGCGAAGAGGCCCAGGCTGACGACGTTGACGGTGACCCCGGCGGCGGCGACGGCGAGGAGCGTGCGGAGCTCGAGGACGGTCTCGCCCGGACCCACGAGGTGGAAGACGGCCGCGGCGGCCGAGGCGTAGACCGCGACCTGGCCGACGTTGAACGCGAGCTTCATCGGCTGCTGCCGCTGGACCCCGTGGGCGACGAGGGCGCCGAGCGCCGCGAGCCCCGGGACCAAGCCCACGGGCACCGTCAGGAGCGTGGCGATCAGGATGGCCTCGTCGATCGTCACGCCCTGGGTCTCGCCGCGGTGCTGGAACCGCAGCGGCACCCACGTGCCGAGGACGATGGCGACGGCCATCGCGGCCGCGACGAGCGGTCGCGCACCGGCGGTCGGCAGGAGGATCGTCCCGGCGACGACGGCGGCCACCCCGGCCGTCGCGACGACCGCGACGTACGGGGTGACCGAGCCGGTGCTCCGGGCGGTGGACGTCACGGCTACTTCCAGTCCGTGGCGTACCAGCGGGCCTTCTGCCAGTCCGCGTCGTACCAGCGCGCCTTGTACCAGCGCGCCTTGTTCCAGTCGGTCTCGTACCAGCGGGCCTTGCTCCACTCGAGCACGTAGGCCTCACGGTCGAACAGCAGATCCTGCGCGGTCGTCTCGCCGGTGAGCACCTCGGTGACCGTGCTGATGAGGTTGCCGGCGAGGTCGTACACGTCCTCCGTCACGATCTCGACCTGGAGGTCGCCACGGGACAGGTCGAGCGCGCCGGTGCCGTCGGAGCGGCCGACACCCACGTTCGCGACCGGGGGCGCGCTCAGCTTCGAGGCGGCGGCCACGTCGACCGAGCCGGCGCCGTCGACGTTGGGTGAGCCCACCGGCCCTGGCGCGGCGGTCGCCATGAGGGCGCCCTTGATCAGATCGGGCGTCCAGTCCGGGTGCGCCTGGCGCAGGAGCGCCGCGGCACCGGTCACGACCGCAGCGGAGAAGGACGTCCCCGAGCCCCGGAAGTAGGCCGTGTCGATCCGGGCCTTGGGGTAGTTGGTGTCGATGAAGGAGTCCGGGGCGCGGAGGCCGACGAGGCTCACGCCCGGCGCGACGAGGTCGGGCTTCACGAGCCCGTCGCTCGCGGTCGGGCCGCGGGACGAGAAGTCGCTCATCGTGTCGTCGGCGCGGTCGGACGTCGCGTGGGCGTCGACGGCGCCGAGGGTGATCACGAGCGGGTCGTCGGCGGGCTTGGTGACGGTCTGCGGGCCGGGCCCGAGGTTGGCGCCGGAGACGACGACCACGATGCCGGCGTCCCACGCGCGCTGGACGGCGTAGTTCAAGGGGTCGGTCTTCCACGACTGGGTCGAGTTGGTGCCGAGCGAGAGGTTCAGCACGCCGATGTCGTGGTCGTCCTTGAAGGAGACGACGTACTGGATGCCGGCGAGCACGTGGGTCACGTCGGCCGAGCCGTCGCGACCGGCGATCTTGACCGGCACGATGTGCGCCCCCGGGGCCACACCGGCGTGCTCGCCCTTCGATGCGGCGCCACTGCCGGCGGCGACGCCGGCGATGAACGTGCCGTGACCGAAGCGGTCGACGTGGTCGCCCTCGCCGGAGAGGTCCACGGCGCCCTGGATGCGACCGGTCAGGTCGCCGACCTCGGACACGCCCGTGTCGATGATCGCGATGCCGACGCCGGCGCCGGTGACGCCCTTGTTGTGGAGGCGGTGGGCGCCGATGGTCTGGACGTAGGAGGTGTCGGCCGGCGTGGTCGGCCCCGTGCTCTCCTCGGTCGTGCCGCCGTCGCCGGAGCCGAGGAGGCTCTCGAGGCTGACGTCGATCTCGCCGTCCAGCGTGACCGTGATCCCGGGCACGTCGGCGAGCGCCGCGAGCGCGTCGCGCGTGACCGTCGCCCCGAACCCGTCGACGATCGGCAGGTCCACCGACACGGTGCCGCCGTGGCGGGTGACGAGCTCGCGGACGGCCGCGATGTCCCCGTCCCGGACCTGGACGACGACGGCGACGGTGCCGTCGGCGTCGAGCGCGGCGGCGATCGCCGGGTCGACGGACGCGGCCGGTGCGGCGACGGCGGTCGGGAGGTCCAGCGGCGCCTCGGCGGGCGTGCCGGTGGCGACGAGCCCCGCGGCGAGCGCGAGGACGATGGTGGTCGCGATCGTGGTGACGGGGCCCCGACCCGTCCCGATGCGTGCGTTGGCGTTGGTGGTCATGCCCAGCCCCTCTGACGACGTCCCACCGTGGTGCATCGCCTACGGACAGTGGTCGGCCGGACAGGGGTCGGGGTGAAGGGCGCGGACGGGCCATCTTCGTCTGGTCACCGGGGTGTCATCCTCGCCGGGCACCGCCGAGGCCGTCCCGCGGGCGGTCCTATGCTCCCGGCATCCGGCGGCGTCGTCGGGCCCGCACCGCGTCCCCCGAGGACCCGATGGTCTTCTCCTCCATCCCGTTCCTCTTCTTCTTCCTGCCCCTGACCCTCCTCGCGTACCACCTCGCCCCCCGCCGCGTTCGCAACGGGGTGCTGCTGGT
>JAHWKB010000278.1 GCA_019348115.1 Actinomycetota bacterium
CCATGTAGGCGTCGACGATCTCGACCGCCTCGTCCGGCGGGATGCCGAGCTTCTGTCCGACGCCGAACGGGGTGAGGCCGTAGGCGAGGCCGTAGTTGATGACCTTGGCGCGGTCGCGGAGCGCCCCGTCGACCTGGTCGAGCGGCAGGTCGAACACCTTCGCGGCCGTGGTGGCGTGGACGTCCTCGCCCGACCGGAACGCCCCGAGGAGGCCCTCGTCCTGGCACATGTGCGCCATGATCCGGAGCTCGATCTGGGAGTAGTCGGCGACGAGGAAGCGGTCGAAGCCCTCGCCCGGCACGAACGCCCGTCGGATCTCGCGGCCCTCCTCGCGGCGGACGGGGACGTTCTGCAGGTTCGGGTTGGTGCTGGACAGCCGGCCGGTCGCGGCCACCGTCTGCGACAGCGTCGTGTGGATGCGGCCGGTCTCGGGGTCGAGGAGCGGCGGCAGCGCGTCGACGTAGGTCGAGAGGAGCTTCGTCATCTCGCGCCACTCGAGGATCGGCTCGATGATCGGGTGCGAGCCGGCGAGCCCCTGCAGCGCCAGCGCATCGGTCGTGTACCCGGTCTTGATCCTGCGCGTCTTGGGCAGCTCGAGCTCCTCGAACAGGATCTGCTGCAGCTGCGGCCCCGAGCCGATGTTGAACTCGCGGCCGGCGCAGTCGTAGATCTCGTCCTCGAGATCCGCGACACGCGCGACGAGGCGCTCGCGGATCTCGTCGAGCACGTGGAGGTCGAGCGCGATGCCGTTCTCCTCCATGCGCGCCAGGACCGGCGCGAGCGGGCCCTCGATGGTGCGCATCAGCTCGTCCTGGCCGCGCTCCTCGAGCTGCGGCCCGAGGTGCTCCGCGAGCTCGAGGGTGGCGAGCGCCCGCAGGGCCCGGTCCTCCCACGGGTCCTCCTCGAGGCCCAGGCTCAGCTGGTCGCCGGCGTCCTCGCTGTCGCCGGTCTGCAGCGTCCGCGAGAGGTACTGCACGGCGACGCGCTCGAGGTCGAAGGAGCGCTGCTCGGGGTTCAGCAGGTAGGCCGCGAGCTCGGTGTCGAGGGCGACCTCGGAGACGGTCCAGTCGCGGGCCGCGACGGCGTGGTGCAGGGTCTTGACGTCGTGGACGACCTTGGCGAGGTCGGGGTCGGCCAGCGCGGTCGCCAGCGCGTCGAGGTCGTCGCTCCCGACCTCGTCGAAGCGGACCGAGACCGGGTCGCGGTCCGGAGCGGCCAGTCCCACGGCCGGGAACGCGACGTGTGGCACGCGGTCGGCGACCTCGGGATGGACGGCCAGCGGGCCCGTCAGCCCGTCGAGCCACGCCGCGAGCTCGCCCTGCTCGAGCCGCTGCGGCGACCGCTCGAAGGCGGTCGCCTGCTCCTCCTCGACCTCGCCGAGGACCTCGTCGACGAAGCGGTCGAGGAGCACGCGGAACTCGAGCGCCCCGAAGAGCTGACGCAGCGCCGGCATGTCGATCGCGCCCATCCTGAGGTCGGCCAGGTCGGCGTCGACGTCGATGTCGCAGCGCAGCCGCATCACCTTGCGGTTGATCCGCACCTGGTCCTCGTGCTCGGCGAGCATCGCGGGCACCTTCTTGCCGCTGATCTCGTCGATGTGCTCGTAGACGCCGTCGATGTCGCCGTACTCGCTGATGAGCTTCGCGGCGGTCTTCTCGCCGACGCCGGGCACGCCGGGGAGGTTGTCGGAGTTGTCGCCACGGAGCGCCGCGTAGTCGACGTAGCAGCGCGGCGGCACGCCGTACTTGGCCTCGATCGCCTCCGGGGTCATCTCGGCCATCTCGGAGATGCCGCGCAGCGTGTAGAGGATCGTGAGGTGCTCGTCCGCGAGCTGCATCGAGTCGCGGTCGCCGGTCACGATGTAGGCGTGGAAGCCCTCCTCGATGGCGCGGGTCGCGATCGTGGCGAGGACGTCGTCCGCCTCGACGCCGGCGACCTCCGCGATCGGGATCGTCAGGACCTCGAGCACCTGCTTGATGAGGTCGACCTGCGGGCGGAACTCGTCGGGCGGGGTCGTGCGGGTCGCCTTGTACTCCGGGTACGCCTCGGTCCGGGAGATGTCGCGGCCCTTGTCGAAGGCGACGAGGACCGCGTCGGGGCGGCGCTCGGCGAGCATCTTGATGAGCATGCTCGTGAAGCCGTACACGGCGTTGGTCAGCTGGCCGGTCTGGGTCCGGAGGGTGTCCGGCAGCGCGTAGAAGGCGCGGAACGCCAGGCTGTGGCCGTCGAGCAGCAGGATCGTGGGCCGGTCCGGCACGGGCTACCTCGCAGGCGACGGGGTGCGGGGGTGAGCCGTCGCAGCCTACTGAGGTCGGCGACACCCGCCGGCGGGTGCGCCCCGGGACCGGACGCCGCGGGGCCGCCTCGCTGGAGGCGGCCCCGGAGCGTCCTGGTGGCTGTCCGTCACAGGACGAGCACGAGGATCAGGATGATGAGGAGGAGGGTTCCGAGTCCGATGGCCATGTCGTGCTCCTTGGTCGTTCCGTTGTCGAGCGGGCGATGCCATCGTGGCCCTCCGCAGGGTCGGCCGCGGACGTCGGGCACCCCCTGTGGGACGGTCGATGGCCACCCGCGGGCCGATGGGAGGCAGCGGCCCCCTCCTGCCGTCCACCGCCGGACGGACACGCAGCGTCGCATCTCGTGACGGAACGTGGACGCGGCCGAGGGTGTGCGGCGGATCAGCCGCCGAACTGCTCGATGATCTGCTCGGCGACCTGCTTCATCGTGAGCCGGCGCTCCATGGCCTGCTTCTGGATCCAGCGGAACGCCTCGGCCTCGGTGAGCCCCTCGTGCTCCTGCAGGTGGCCCTTGGCCTGCTCGACGACCTTGCGCGCCTCGAGCCGACCCTGGAGGTCGTCGACCGTCGCCTCGAGCCCGCTCATCTCGCGGAAGCGCCCCGCGGCGATCTCGACCGCCGGGAGGAGGTCGTGCTTCTGGAAGGGCTTGACCAGGTACGCCATCGCGCCGGCCCGGCGCGCCTTCTCGACGAGGTCGCGCTGGCTGAACGCGGTGAGGATGAGGATCGCGGCGAGGCGCTCCTTGGCGATCTCCTCGGCGGCCTGGATGCCGTCCATGACGGGCATCTTGACGTCGAGGATGACGAGGTCGGGCTTGAGCTCGCGGGTGAGCCGCACCGCGCTGGCGCCGTCGGCGACCTCGGCGACGACCTCGAAGCCCTCCTCCTGCA
>JAHWKB010000079.1 GCA_019348115.1 Actinomycetota bacterium
GGGACCTGCTGGAGCAGGAAGAGGACGGCGATGATGCCGACGAGCACCTTGGTGAGCGGCACCGCGTTCGCGCGGGCGGCGCGGGCCTGCGCCTTCGGCACCTTGGCGCACTCGGGGCAGAGGTAGCCCACGGGCGCGTCGACGGCGTCCTCGAGGCAGATCGGGCGCTCGCAGCGCGAGCACCCGAGCGCCGCGGGGCGGTCGGGGTGCCGGTAGCAGGCGGTCGTGGTGGAGGCCGGGTCGGCGGTCACGGGGATCCTCGGCGGGACGGGTGGTTCGGAGCAGGCTACGGCGCGGCCCGGTGGCCTACCGACGACGTGCCCGGCGCGACCGGCGCACGACCTCGACCGCGGCCACCACGTACCAGGCGTCGGCGACCGTGTTCATCAGCCGCTGCTGGAGGCCGGGGAGGGCCGGGACCGCCCCGGAGTACCGCAGCCCGAACCCGAGGACCGCGAGGCCGCCGAGGACGGCCGAGACGGCGGCGAACCGCGGCAGGTGCGGACGCACCCGGACCGCGAACGCGACGGGGGCGGTGATGAGCGCGAGGTAGCTCACGCCCGCGGTGATCGTGTGCAGCAGGTCGATCGTGCTCGTCGCCGAGCCGGGACAGTCCGCGGCGCTGCACGGCGCGAGGGCCACGGCGATCGTCCCGAGCCCCGAGATGGTCACGAGCGCCGGCGCGAGGAGCCCCTCCCCCGGGAGCCCGCGGTGCAGCGCCGGCCCGTCGGCGGTCAGGAGCACGCCGGTGGTGAGGAGGGCGCCGGTGACCAGCAGGCGGGGGCCGTCCGGCACGCCGGTGGCGAAGGTCTCGCTGATCGCCTGCCGGAGCGGGTCGAAGCCGGGGATGAGCGCGCCGGCGACGGCCCACGCCGACACGTAGACCATGACGCCGACCGCACCGGCGGACGCGGTGACGACGGCCCACTGCGGGACCGGCAGGTCGTCCGCGGCGGAGGGACGGTCGTCGGCCGGCCGCGGGGCGTCGGCGGTCATGCGTGCGCCGACGAGGCGGCGCGGGCGTGGTCGGCGATGGCGCCGGCGACCTGCGGCACCAGCGGCACCGGGATGTCGTGGGCCATGCCGTCGAGGAGGAGGAGCTCGGCCCCGGGGATCGCCTCGGCCGTCGCCACCCCGCCGCTCTTGTCGATGAGCGGGTCGAGCACGCCGTGGATCACCAGCGTCGGCACCTCGATGGCCCGGAGCCGCTCGGTGCGGTCGCCGTCGGCGAGGATCGCGAGGAACTGACGGACCGTGCCCTCCGGGTGCACCCCGTGCTCCCACAGCGCGAGCAGGTGCTCGCGCATCTCCCCCTCGTCGAAGTAGTCCGGGGACTCGATGACGCGCCGGCTGGCCATCGCTGCCGCGAGGTACTCGTCGAGGTCGTCGGCGGGGAGCGGCGTGAGCAGGACCTTGGTGGCCTCCTCGGTGGGGTGGCCGACGTCGCGCGCACCCGTCGTCGACATCACGCTCGTGAGGCTCCGCGTCCGGTGGGGGTACGCCATCGCCACGTGCTGCGCGATCATGCCGCCCATCGAGGCGCCGACGACGTGCGCCCGCTCGACGCCGAGGTGGTCCCACAGCCGGACGACATCGGCCGCCATGTCCGCGAGGGTGTAGGGGAGGTCGACGTCCCCGCCCTCGAGGAGCCGGCGCACCGCCCCGCCACCCATCCGCCGGTCGTGCAGCACGGTGGAGCGCCCCGAGTCGCGGTTGTCGTGCGCGACCACGTCGAAGCCGCGGTCCACGAGCGCGTCGACGAGCTCCTGCGGCCAGCGCAGGCGCGGCGCCCCGAGCCCGTGGACGAGGTGGACGACCTCACGGTCCTGCGACCGCTCGGTGGGCCAGGTCCCGTAGTGGAGGCAGATGTCGCCGAGGTCGATCTCCGGCATCAGCCCCGCACCTGGCGCTCCTCGCCCTCCCAGAAGGGGGCGCGGAGCTTGAACTTCTGCAGCTTCCCGGTCGCGGTGCGGGCCAGCTCGTCGCGGAACTCGACCGACGTCGGGCACTTGTAGTGCGCGAGGTTGTCCCGGCAGTGGTCGATGAGCTCGCGCTCCGTCACCTCGGCGCCGGCGTTCAGGACCACCAGGGCCTTGACGGTCTCGCCCCACTTCTCGTCCGGCACGCCGATGACGGCGACCTCGGACACGGCGGGGTGGCGGAAGAGGACGTCCTCGACCTCGATCGACGACACGTTCTCGCCGCCGGAGATGATGACGTCCTTCTTGCGGTCCTGGATGTGGAGGTAGGAGTCGTCGTCGATGAAGCCGCCGTCGCCGGTGTGGAACCACCCGTCGCGGATGGCCTTGGCGGTCTCGTCGGGCTGCTCCCAGTAGCCCTCCATGACGACGTTGCTGCGGGCGAGGACCTCGCCCTCGTCGTCGGTGGCCATGCGCACGCCGATGCCGGGCGCGCCGGCACGCACGAGCTTCTGCGAGCGCTCCGCGGCGGAGAGGTGGTCCCACTCCTGGCGCCGACGGTTCATCGTGAGGAACGGCGAGGTCTCGGTGAGGCCGTAGATCTGGATCATCTCCCAGCCGAGCTCGGTCTCGATGCGCTCGATGGTGCGGCTCGGCGGCGGGGCGCCGGCGGCGATCACGCGCACGCGGTCGCGGCCCGGGGTCTCGCCCTCCCAGTCCGGGATGGCGTCGAGGATCGCGGACAGGACCGCCGGCGCGGCGCACATCAGCGTGACACCGTGCCTCTCGACGCGGCGGAGGATCTCGGTGCCGTCGACCTTGCGGAGCACGATGTGCTGGCCGCCCATCCCGGTCACGGCGTACGGCATGCCCCAGCCGTTGGCGTGGAACATCGGCAGCGTGTGGAGGTAGACGTCGCGGTCGTTCACGCCGGCGTGCCACCCGAACGTGGCGGCGTTGATCCAGATGTTGCGGTGGGTGATCTGCACGCCCTTGGGGCGCGCGGTCGTGCCGGACGTGTAGTTGATCGTCGCGGTGGCGTCCTCGTCGGGCTCCCACGCCTGCGGCGCGACGCCCTCGACGAAGATGTCGGCGTCGTCGCGGCCGAGGACGAACGTGTTGGCGCACTCGACCTCGGCGAGGGCGTCCTCGAGCTCCGGGTCGATCCACAGCACGGACGCCCCGGAGTGCTCGACGATGTAGGCGATCTCCTTGGCGTTCAGGCGGAAGTTGATGGGCACGAGGATGCGCCCCGACCCGCAGACCCCGAAGAACGAGGCGAGGAGCCGTGCCGAGTTGTGCGACACGATCGCGACGCGGTCGCCGACGCCGACACCGAGCCGGTCGAGCCCGGCGGCCTGCGCCTTCGCGAGCTCGGCGAACCGTCGGTAGGTGAGATCACCGAGCGACGTGGCCGGTCGAGCAGCGCCGGAGGCGGCCTCGCGGTCGGGCTGGTCCGGCTCGTCGACGACCCCGATGCGGTCGCCGTACACGGCCGCTGCGCGGTCGATGTGGTCGAGGACGGAGAGTGCGACCTTCATGCTTCAGCTCCCGATCCGGTCCAGGGGAGCGCAACCGTAGTGCTCACGACCAGGTCACGGACCGGCCTGTCGGGAGGAGCGAGATCCACAGGAAGCCCGGGGGCAGCGGCAGCACCTGGCCCTCGGCGTCCCGGAGCTGGAACAGCTCCTCGGCGGACTCGCGCTGCCAGGTCCCCTCGACCACGCGCCCGCCGGAGAACACGAAGGCCCGCCCCGAGCCGACGCTGTCCACCGCCGGGACCGCGGTGCCGCTGCCGGGCGGCTGCGCGGTGTAGAGCCCGGTCTCGAGCACGAGCAGCGTGTCCGCGGTGACCTGGCGCGTGTCGCCGTCGGAGGTGACGAGGCCGTGCTCCTGGCCGTTCTGGCTCCGGGCGTACGCCTCGCCGTCCCAGGACCACGCGATCGTCGTCGACCCGGAGAAGCCGATCGTCAGGTCCTCCGCCGGCGCGCCGAGGTCGTCCGGCCACGGCACGAACGTGAACCAGGTGGGCGGTGCCTCGTCCGGGTACCCGCGCCGGTCCGCTTCGGCGCGGATCTCGGTCGTGTCGGCGTAGAGGTTGTGGGGTGCGGGCCGGTTGCGCGACCGGAACGACAGCGGGGGTCCGATGTCGCCGATCAGGGGCACGCCGGCGCCCTGGATGATGTCGATGACCCAGCCCTGCGCCCCGCTGATCGTGAAGGTCGCACCGAGCGGCTTGAGCAGGCCCGGGTCGCTGGGTCGACCGGAGCGCATCGGCCCGGCCACCGTGTCGTTCGCGTGGAAGAGCGCGATGAAGCGCGTGAGGCCGGCCTCGACGACGAGCTCGTAGACGGCGTCGGCCCGGTCGATCCCCGTCTGCGGACGCGCCAGCTCGTGGTTGTCGATCTTGACGGCGACCACGCGCCGCTCGAGCGTCTCCTCCTCGCCCTCCGGGACGCCGACGCCGTTCAGCGGACGGGGCGTGCTGGGATCCGGCGTCTCGGTGGGCGTCGGGCTCGGCTCCGGGACCTCCGGCGACGCCGCGACCGTCGGGGACGGCGACGGCGTCGGTTCGGGCGCGTCGCCCCCGCAGGCGGAGACGGCGAGCGCGGCGGCGACGGCGAGCGCGACGGCGCGGGTGGGAGCACGGAGCACGGGGTCGGTCCTGGCTGGCGGCTGCGGGTCGCGGGGAGGCTACCCAGCCTCCCGAGCGCCTCCGTCACCGACCCAGGCGGCCCGCAGCCGGTCACGCATGGCCTCGCGCTCGCCCTCGGCGTACCGGGTCCGGGGCCAGAAGAAGCCCTTGAGCCCGTCCTTCGGCCGTCGCGGGACGACGTGGACGTGCAGGTGGGGCACCGACTGACTCACGGTGTTGTTGTTGGCGACGAACACCCCAGGGGCGTCGAGCGCCGCCTCGAGCGTGCGCATCGCCGCCTGGACCGTGGTGAACAGCGGCTCGAGCTCCGCCGGCGGGAGGTCGTCGAGCCGGACCACGTGCGCCCGCGTCACGACGAGCAGGTGGCCGTGGAACAGCGGGCGGATGTCGAGGAAGGCGACCGTGCGGTCGTCGGCGTGGACGTGCTCCTCCGGCTGGTCGGTCACGACGTGGCAGAAGGTGCAGTCGGGCACGGGCGTCCTCCCTCGACGGGATGCGAGGATGGCACACCGCGACCGGACGGAGGATCACGCGTGCTGCTCGCTGAGCTCGTCGAGGTCTCGGCCACGGTCGCGGCGACACGCAGCCGGAACCGGAAGACGGCGGCCATCGCCGCCCTGCTCGCCGAGCTGTCGCCGGACGAGGTCCCCGTCGGGGTGAGCTTCCTCGCCGGGCAGCCGCGCCAGGACCGCCTCGACGTCGGGTGGGCCGCGGTGCGGTCGGTCGACGTCCCGCCGGCGTCCGCCCCCACCCTGACGCTGCTCGACGTCGACGAGGTGCTGGAGGAGCTCGCCGGCGTGCAGGCCGGGACGGGGTCGCGCACCGACCGCATCGACCGGCTCCGTGGGCTCCTGTCCCGGGCGACGCCCGACGAGCAGTCGTTCCTCCGAGGGCTGGTCCTCCGCGAGCTCCGTCAGGGCGCCCAGGAGGGGGTGATGGTCCAGGCGATCGCCGCGGCCGCCGGCGTCGGCGAGGCGGCGGTCCGTCGGGCGGTGATGGTCCATCCGGATCTGGGCGCGGTCGCCCGGGCGGCCCTCGAGGGTGGCGACGAGCTCCTGGCGAGGTTCCAGCTGTCGGTGTTCGTCCCGGTCCTGCCGATGCTCGCCGGCACCGCCGCCGATGCGACCGACGCGATGGCCGGCCTCCACGCCGCCTTCGTCGAGGACAAGCTCGACGGCGCCCGCGTGCAGCTCCACCGCGCCGGCGAGGAGGTGCGCGTCTACACGCGGAACCTCCGCGACATCACGGCCCGGGTGCCCGAGCTCGTCGAGGTGGTCCGCTCCCTGCCCGTCGACGCCGTCGTGCTCGACGGCGAGGCGATCGCGCTCCGGGACGACGGCACGCCCGAGCCGTTCCAGGTCACGATGGGCCGCTTCGGCACGGAGGCCGGCGACGACGGCCCCGACCCGTCCGCAGTGCCGCTGCGGGTGTTCGTGTTCGACGTGCTGCACGTCGACGGCGAGGACGTGATCGACCGGCCCGCCAGCGAGCGCCGCGAGCTCCTGCACCGCATCGTCCCCGCCGAGCACCGCGTCGGCTCGGAGCTCGTGGAGGACCCGGACGGCGCGAACGACGTGCTCCGCCGGGCGCTCGACGCCGGCCACGAGGGCGTGATGGTCAAGGCCGTCGACGCCCCGTACGAGGCCGGCAGGCGCGGGTCGGGCTGGCGGAAGGTCAAGCCGGCCCACACGCTCGATCTCGTCGTCCTGGCCGCCGAGTGGGGCTCGGGGCGTCGGACCGGCTGGCTGTCGAACCTCCACCTCGGGGCGCGGGACCCGGCGACGGGCGGGTTCGTGATGCTGGGCAAGACGTTCAAGGGGCTGACCGACGAGACCCTGCGGTGGCAGACCGAGGCGTTCCTCGAGCGCGAGGTCCGCCGCACGAGGAACGTCGTGCACGTCCGCCCCGAGCTGGTCGTCGAGATCGCCATCGACGGCGTGCAGGCCTCGACCCGCTACCCCGGCGGCGTCGCGCTGCGGTTCGCGCGCGTCAAGGGCTACCGGCCGGACAAGTCCCCCGCCGACGCCGACACCCTCGCCACGGTGCAGGCCATCCACCGCGGCGAGCTCCGCCCCACCGTCTGAGGGGTCAGGTCAGGTCGGCGATGTCGGCGTCGAGGGCGTCGAGCATGGCGTCGGCGTCGAGCTGGATCGAGGTGCCACGCCGGCCACTCCCCATCGCGACCGTGCCCATGCCGGGGACGGTCGCATCGGCGACGACGGGCCAGGCGACCCGTGAGCCGAACGGCGTGATCGCGCCCCGCTCGTAGCCGGTGGCGACCCGCGCCTCGTCGGCGTCGGGGAGCGAGATGCGCGACACGCCGAGATGGGCGCGGAGCTTCGGCCACGCGATGTTCCGGCCGCCGGGGACGAGCGCGAACAGGTAGTCGTCCTCCCCGCGACGGAGCACGATCGTGCGGATGAGGTGGTCGGTCGCGATCCCCTGCCGCTCGGCCGCCTCCTCGACGCTCGTGACGCCCGTGACGTCGCGCACGTCGTGGTCGATCCCGGCGGCGACGAGCGCACGTCCCGCCGGCGTGAGGTCGTCCGTCACCGCGCTGCTCCCGGTCGTGGACCACCGAGCCTACGGGCGCGCCGGCGACAGGAGGTCGGGGCGGCCACGTCGAAGGCCTGGGGGGACGACGTGCGCACCTCCCGCGACGTCGGCCCTCCCGGAAGGACGACCCGTGCGCCGTGCCCTCCTCGTCGCGACCATCGCCGCCTGCCTCGTCCCGCTCGCGCCCAGCGCCGGCGTCGCCGTGCCGCCGGAGACCCCGGCCGGCGACGCCTGCCGCGACGCGACCGCCGGCGCCGTCCCCGAGGACGCCCGCGTGCGCCTGTGCGCCTCCATCGACGCCGGCGCCAACGCCGCCACGGCCTGGTGCCGCGAGGCGGCCGGACTGCCGGCGGAGGAGTGCGCGACGCCGAGCGGGCGCATGGTCGACCGCGCGCTCGTCGACGCGTACCAGGGGACGTGGCAGCACCGCGCGCACGCGCTCCAGCGCGAGCTCGGCGATCCCCTGCCGCTGCGCCGCACGACCATGCTCGCGACGCACAACTCCTACAACGCGGCCGCGTACCCCCCGACGCTGTCGGGGTCCGACCCGAACCAGCAGTACACGATCACCGACCAGCTGCGGATGGACGTGCGCGTCCTCGAGCTCGACGTCCACTGGTGGGTGTCGCCCGAGGACGGCGGCCGCGCCCCGGTCCTGTGCCACGCCACCGGTCCGCACGTCGGCTGCTCGACCGACCGTCACCTCCGTGAGGGCCTCAGCGAGATCGCCGACTGGCTGGCGCTGCCCGACAACGCCGGCGAGGTGTTGATCGTCCGGCTCGAGAACCACCTCGACGACGAGGAGGCGCACGACACCGCCGCCGCCGACCTCGAGGACGTCCTCGGTCCGTACCTCCACCGGCCGCCGACGGACGCGCCGTGCCGCGACTTCCCACTCGAGCTCACCCGCGACGACATCCGCGCCGCCGGCGCGAACATCCTGCTCGTGAGCGACTGCGGCCAGGGCAGCGCCTGGCCGGCGCTGGTCCACGCCTACGGCGACCGTGTGGAGGCGGGCACCACCGACTTCACGAGCTACCCGGACTGCGGGACGCACTTCACGCGCGAGGAGCACGACGCGAAGTACATCCGCCGGTTCGAGGACGGCACGTGGCTGTCGACGATGGCGGCCGACCCCGGACCGCGCATCGACGCGACGATGGCGGCGGAGATGCTGAAGTGCGGGGTCAACCAGCCGAGCTTCGACCACCTCACCCCCGACGACCCGCGCCTCACCTCCACCGTCTGGAGCTGGGCCGAGGCGGAGCCGGCCGCCGACACGGACGGGTGCGCGGTCCACGGCGCCGACGCCCGCTTCCGGGCGGCCGACTGCACCGGGGCGTCGGTCGCGACCCACGCCGCCTGCCGCACCGCCGAGGGCTGGGTCCTGCGCCGCGCCGGCGGGCTGTTCGCCGCCGCCCGGGTGTGCGCCGCGGCGGGCGGGACCCTCGGGGTCCCGCGCACCTCGGAGCAGAACGAGGCGCTCCGCGAGGCGAAGGCCGCCGCCGGCGTCGAGACCGCGTGGCTCGGCTACGTCGAGGTCGCCGGCGACTGGACCCCCGAGCCGGACCTCCACCTCCCCGGCGCCTGACCGGCCCCGACGGACGCGGTGTGGCAGGCTCCCCCGCCCGTACGCGCAGGAGCCCGGGATGCCCTTCACCCACACGATCCGCGTCCGCTACGTCGAGGTCGACGCCCAGGGCGTGGTCTTCAACGCCCACTACCTGACCTACTGCGACGACGCGATGACCCGGTTCTTCGCGGCCCTCGGCTACGACCCCAAGGAGACGTTCACGGAGGGCGGCGCCTTCGACGTGATGCTCGTCAAGAGCGTGCTCGAGTGGAAGGGCTCGGCCGGCTTCGAGGACGAGCTCGCCATCGAGGTGCGGCCGAGCCGGATCGGCGGGTCGTCCTTCGACATCACGTTCACGATCCGCGTCGGCGACCGGGACGTGTGCGTCGTCGTGATCACCTACGTCTCGGTCGTCCCCGGCGAGCACCGCTCGTGTCCCATCCCGGACGAGGTCCGGGGCCGACTCGAAGCCCAGATGTGACCCACAGGAGGCATCCGTGAGCCAGGAACACCACCTCGCACGGCAGGGGGAGCGGCACCTCGAGGAGGTCGGCCGCGACCGCGAGTCGCTCTCCTACGAGGGCCGCTGGTTCACCGGCGGCGAGCTCTTCGATCGCGCCGCGCGCATCGCCGGCGGGCTGCGCGAGCGCGGCGTCGCGCCCGGCGACCGGGTCGTGGCGGTCATGGCGAACTCGCCCGACGTCGGCATCCTCTACTCGGCGCTGTGGCGTGCCGGCGCGGTCGCGACGCCGGCGATGTTCCTCCTGCCGCCGACCGAGCTCCGCCACATCCTGACCGACGCCGGTGCGCGGATGGTCGTGGTGAGCCCCGAGTTCCTCGGCAACGTGCAGGCGGCGGCCGAAGGGCTCGACGTCGCGATCGTCGTCGACGCGACGACGGCGAGTTCGGCTGCGCCGCTGCTCGACGCCGGCGAGCACGGCCTGCCGACGCTCGACGACCTCGCCGGCGCGGACCCGTCCGACATCGTCGACCGCGACGACGACGACCTCGCGGCGCTCATGTACACCGGCGGCACCACGGGGCGGTCCAAGGGCGTGAAGCTGACCCACGCCAACCTGTGGTACGCGGGGCGCGCCGGGCACGAGGCGACGACCGAGGACGGCCTGAAGCGGACGCTCATGCCGCTGCCGCTCGCCCACGTCTTCGGCCTGCTCGTGACGTCGATCGGGCTGCACAGCGACCCGGACCAGGTCTCGGTGCTGATGCGCTGGTTCGAGCCGAACGCCGTCGTGTCGCTGATCGAGGAGCACCGGC
>JAHWKB010000279.1 GCA_019348115.1 Actinomycetota bacterium
GCCTCGCCGACCGTGGCGACCACCGTCCCGGTGAGCTGTCCGGCGGCGAGCAGCAGCGCGTCACCGTCGCGCGTGCCCTGGTGGCCGAACCTGCGCTGGTGTGGGCCGACGAGCCCACCGGCGCGCTGGACAGCCACACCGCCGGGGGGATCGTCGAACTGCTGCACGAGGTGCACGCCGCGGGTCAGACCCTCGTGATCGTCACCCACGACGAGGGCCTCGGTCGCTCCGGTCAGCGGACGGTCGACGTCCGCGACGGACGGGTCGTCCACGACGGCGCCCCCGTGGCACGCGACCTCGCGACGACCGGGATCGAGGTGGCGTCATGACCGCCTCCGTGATCCTCGGGGCGCTCGCCTCGGTACTGCTCCTGCCCCTGATCGTCACCGCGCTCCGACAGCGGACGCTCGTCACCATGGCGGTGCGCAACATCGGCCGTCGCCGCGGGGAGGCCGCGCTGGTGGTCGGCGGCGCCCTCCTCGGCACGGCCATCATCACCGCGTCGTTCGTGGTCGGTGACGTGGTGGAAGCCTCGTTCGCCGACGTGGCTCGCACCCAGTACGGCCCGATCGACGTCGTCGTCACTCCCGCCGCTGGCACCGGCGTCCACGAGGTCGCGTCGGCCGTCGCGGCTGCCGAGATCGACAGCGTCGACGGACTGCTCACGACGACCGTCAGCACCGGGACCCTCGAGGCCGTCGGCGGCGCACTGCCGCAGATCCGCATCCTCGAGCTCGATGCAGCCGCCGCCCGCGACTTCGGCGCCGACCCGTCGATCACCGGCCTCAGCGACCTCCGTGGGATCGCGCCGGGCGAGGTGGTCGTCAACGAGCGCACCGCGGAACGGCTGGACGTCCGACCGGGCGACACCGTGCGTCTCCACGCCTACGCCGACCAGGTCGACCTCGTCGTCGGCGCGGTCGCCGCGGAGGTGGGGGTCGCCGGGTACGGCGGCGCGATCGTCCCGCCGGGCACGCTCGCCGATCTGGCCGGCGGGGCGGCCGGGCTCGCCGCGCCACCTCGCGACCAACTGCTCGTCTCCCTCGAGGGTGGGGTCTTCGACACCCGTGAGCGGTCCGACGAAGCCGTGGCAGACATCCAGACCGCCGTCGCCGGCCTGCCGGGCGTCGAGGTCGACGCCGAGAAGGCCGGCGTACTCGACGATGCCGAACGCGACGGGGCGGCACTCACCCAGGTGTTCAGCAGCATCGGCGCGTTCAGCGTGCTCGCCGGGGTCCTGCTGCTGATCAACCTGTTCGTCATGCTCGCCGAGGAGCGCAAGAGCGAGCTCGGGATGCTGCGGGCCGTCGGGTTCACCCGCCGGCGTCTGACCCGCGCGTTCGCGATCGAGGGGGCCGCGTACGCCGTGGTCGCCGCCATCGCCGGCGCGGTGGTCGGGGTCGGTGTCGGCTGGGTCGTGGCGCTCGTCGCCGGGCCCATCTTCGGGGTCGCCGAGGGCTCGAGCTACCCGTTGGTGATCGAGCCGACCAGCCTCGTCGTCGGGGCCACGACCGGCCTCGTCATCTCGATGCTGACCATCTGGGGGACCAGCCTGCGGATCGCCCGGCTCAACATCATCCGTGCCATCCGCGACCTGCCGGAGCCCCGGGCGACCCGGACCCGTCGACGCACCCTGGTGCTGGGCGCCGTCGGCATCGTGGCGGGCTCCGGGGTCGGCTTCGCCGGGTTCGCCGGTGACCAGGCGATCTTGATGCTGCTCGGCGTCCCGGTCGCGGCGTTCTCCGCCGCACCACTGCTCCGCCGCGTGCTGCCCGATCGCGCCGCGCGTCTGCTCGTCGCCACCACGGTGCTGGCCTGGGGCCTCGCGGTGTACGCGCTCGCTCCCGACACCATGGCCGACGCCGACATGAACGCCTTCGTCGTGCAGGGCGTCGTGCTGACCGCCGGCGCCGTGTCGCTCGCGTCGAGCATCGACCGGCTCTGGGCGTTCCTGATCGAACGCTTCGGACGTGGTGGCCGTGGTCTCGCCCCGAGGCTCGGTCTGGCCTACCCACTGGCCCGACGGTTCCGCACGTCCATGCTGCTCGGGATGTTCTCCCTGGTCATCTTCACGGTGACGATCCTGACCAGCTTCACCGCGTCGATGGAGGCCAACACCGGCGCCACCGTCGAGAAGATGGCCGCCGGGTACGACGTCGTGCTCGATACGAACCCGGCCAGCCCCGTCGCCGTCGACACGTTGACCGAACTCGAGCACGTCGAAGCGGTGGCCGGCTTGGTCCAGGGCACCGCCAGCTTCGGGGCCGACCACCTCGACGATCCACGCAGCTGGGCGATCACCGGGTTCGACGCCGCTCTCCTGGAACGTGGGACGCCGGGTCTGCTGCGCAGGGACGAGGCGTACGCGACCGACGCGGACGCCTACCGGGCGGTGCTCGACGATCCCACGCTGGCCATCGTGCCCGAGGACTTCCTCGTCGCAGGGCTCGACGCGGCGGTGCTGGACGTCGGCGACACGTTCACCGTGCTCGAGCCGGGCGGCGGTCCGCCGCGCGAGCTGACGGTCGCAGGACTCGGCGAGATGGACTGGCTGGAGAACGGCGCGCTCGTCGGCCGCGAGGTCGCCACGTCGCTGCTCGGTCCCGAGGCGGTCGTCGCCCGGACCTACCTGGCGGTGGCGGACGACGTCGCTGCGGATGGCGTGGCGACGTCACTCAACGCCACGTTCCTGGCCAACGGGGCCGACGCTCGCACCTTCACCGAGCTGGGGACCGCGGGTGTGGGCGTCATGCTCGGCTTCATGGCGCTCATGCGAGGTTTCCTCGGTCTCGGCCTGCTGGTGGGGATCGCCGGGCTCGGCGTCGTGATGGTCCGAGCGGTCCGTGAGCGGCGCCAGGAGATCGGCATGCTGCGCGCGATGGGCTTCCGCACCGGTCTGGTCCGCGCGGCGTTGCTGTCCGAGGCGGGCCTGATCGCGGGGCAGGGCACGGTCATCGGCGCCGTCCTCGGGCTCATCACGAGCCGCCAGCTGCTGACGGGCTCGGACTCCTTCGCGGAGGGCATGCCGTTCACCGTGCCGTGGGTCGGCATGCTCGTGATCCTCGCCCTCCCGTTGGCGGCGTCCCTGGCGGCGACCGCGTGGCCCGCCTCGCGAGCCGCAGCGATCAGCCCCGCGGTGGCGCTGCGCACCGCCGCCTGACCCGCGCGGACGGAGATGCCAGC
>JAHWKB010000080.1 GCA_019348115.1 Actinomycetota bacterium
CCGCTTCAGCAAGCCGAGCTACACCGACTTCAACGCGCTCGAGGACGTGTCGTTCTCGATCGAGCACGGCGAGACCGTCGGCATCATCGGGCACAACGGCTCGGGGAAGTCGACGCTGCTGAAGGTCCTCGCGCGCATCCTCCCGCCGGACGAGGGCACCGTCGAGCTCAACGGCCGCCTCGCCTCGCTCCTCGAGCTCGGGGCCGGCTTCCACGGCGACCTGTCGGGCCGCGAGAACATCTACCTGAACGGCGCCATCCTCGGGCTCACGCGCTCCGAGATCGACGACCGCTTCGACGACATCGTCGACTTCGCCGGCGTCCGGCCCTTCCTCGACACCGCCGTCCGCAACTACTCGTCCGGGATGTACGTGCGTCTCGGGTTCGCCATCGCCGTGAACGTCGACCCCGACATCCTCATCGTCGACGAGGTCCTCTCCGTCGGTGACGCGCAGTTCCAGGCGCGGTCGCTGGAGCGGATGCAGCGCTTCCAGTCGCGCGGGCGGACGGTGGTGATCGTCAGCCACGACCTCGGCGCCATCCAGGAGCTGTGCGACCGCACGATCGTGCTCGACCGGGGGCGGGTGGCGTTCGACGGTCCCGCCAAGGAGGGCGTGCAGCTCTACGCCCAGCTGATGGGCACGGCCCGCGGGGACGACGAGGAGCCCGACGGACGCCAGCTCGGCACGGGCCGGGCGCGCATCGACGAGGTGCAGCTGCTCGACGGCGCCGGTGCCCCCGTGGAGCAGATCAGCCCGTCGACCCAGCTCCTCCTCCGGGTGCGGTTCGAGGCGCGCGAGCCGATCGACGCGTGCAGCGCCGGCGCGCTCTTCGCGACCGGCAACGGCGACCACCTCTACGAGGTCCACACCACGTGGCAGGGGCTCGGGGTGGGGCCGCTCCTGGCGGGGCAGTCCGCCGTCGTCGACATCCGGTTCACCGCGCACGTGCTCGCGGGCCACTACCGCATCACGGTGATGATCACGGACCCGGCGACGCGGACGCAGTACGCGGTCGCCCCCGACGCGGTCGCGTTCGAGGTCCGCCCCGCGCCCGGCGGCTCGGGGCTCATCGACATGGTGGCGGCGACGTCGGTGTCCGAGGGGCCCGCGCTCCGGCTCGGCGCCGAGTCGTCGACGGGGCCCCTGCCGCTCCTGCGCGTCGAGGACGACGGCGACACCGCCGCCGCCGGCGGTTGATGCAGGCCGTGGGGCGCGCATGAGGGTCGCGGCCCTCGTCATCAACTGGAACGGCGCGGAGCACCTCCCGGCGTGCCTCGACGCCCTCCTGGCCCAGGACCATCCCGACCTCGAGGTCGTCGTCGTCGACAACGCCTCGGAGGACGGCTCCCGGGAGGTCCTGCGGCGCTACGCGGACCGCGTGCGGGTCGTCGCCAACGACACCAACCGCGGGTTCGCCGGCGGCGTCAACGACGGCGCCGCGGCCGCGCCGGCCGCCGACGCCATCCTGACCGTGAACCCGGACGTCACCCCGCGCCCCGACTACGTCCGGCTCGCCGTGGCCGCGCTCGCCGCCGACGACCGGCGGGGTGCGGTCCAGGGCAAGCTCCTCCGGACCGTCCGCGCCCCGGCCGGCGAGCCGGTGATCGACACCACCGGGCACATCGCGTTCCGGACCCGCCTGTTCCGCAACCGCGGGGAGGGCGAGATCGACCGGCGACAGTGGGACCTCGCCGGCGAGGTCTTCGGCGTGTCGGGCGCGCTGGCGCTCTACCGGCGGCGCATGCTCGACGACGTCGCGATCGAGGTCGACGGCCGGCGCGAGATCCTCGACGAGGACCTGTTCGCCTTCTGGGAGGACGTGGACCTCGACTGGCGCGCCCGCCTGCGCGGGTGGACCGCCTGGTACGAGCCCGCGGCCGTCGCGGAGCACGAGCGCGGCGGCGCCGGGCCGCGCCGCACCGCCCGCGTCGAGCAGCTCAACTGGCAGAACCGGCTGCTCGTGCTGGTGAAATGCGACGCCTGGATCGTGCTCGTCCCGGCGCTGCCCGGCTTCCTCGTGACGCTGCTCCTCAAGACCGCGGAGCTCGTCCTGACCGTGCCGACCGCGTTCGTCGCGGTGCTCGGCGACGTCCGTCTGGTCCGGCGGATGCTCGCCAAGCGCAGCCAGGTGCACGCCCCCGGCGTCGGGCACGTGCCGACCGCCGCCGTCGTGCGGACGTGGTTCGAGCCGTTCGACTACCGGGTGTGGGTGCGCACCTGGTGGCGACGGGTCCGGGGCGTCCCGCTCGGGTCCTGAGCGCCCCGGCCCGTCGCCGGCGCCTCAGCTGGTGGTCTCGGTCGGCTCCGAGGTCGTGGGCTCCTCGGTGGCCGGCGGCTCCTCCGTGGCCGCCCCGTCGGTGGCGGTCTCCGTCGGCGTCCCGGTCTCCGTGGGCTCGCCCACGGGGGCGTCCTCGGTCGAGGTGTCCTCGACGTCGCGGTCCTCGTAGCGGAGGAGCTCCTCGGGGAACGGCGCGAACGTCCGCTCCGGGGCGATGCCGTGGGAGCCGTAGCGCTCGAGCACGACCGAGTAGGCGACGTCCTCGTCCCACTCGTCGCAGTCCATCGCGAAGCCCCACGCGCGGAACGCGATGGTCTTGCCGGAGGTGATGCCCGGCTCGGTGTACGGGCTGACGTAGATGCCGGTGCCGGCGCGCGGCTCGGCGAAGCCGGACTCGATCAGGCGCGCCGACCAGTCCTCCATGTCGTCCTTGATGCCGTCCTCGAGCTGCTCGGGGTCGTACCAGGCCGCGACCGAGCCGTGCTCGAGGTTGTGGAGCAGGCCACGCTCGTCGAGCTGGTTGTCCGACCCGCGGCGGATGATCGGCAGGGTCTGCTCGAGGTGCGGGCCGGAGTGGGCGGGACGGACGCCGGCGTAGAGCTGGTCCGCGGGCGGGGCCGACGCGTTCGGGAAGTGCGTCGCCGCACCCGGCTCTGGCTGCTCGGCGAGCACCTCGCAACCGGCCGCCTCGCGGGCCTCGGTGATCTCCTCGGAGTTGAGGACGATCGCCTCGTCGATGACGTCGTCGTCGCCGAGGAAGGCCGTGGCGACGACCGCGCCGATGATCGCGAGCACCACGATCGTGGAGAGCACCGAGATGATGCGCCGGCGGCGAGCGGCCTTGGCCTCCTCCTCCGCCTTGCGCTTGCGCTCCTCGCGGCCGCGCTGGCGCCGCTCCTTGTTCGTCAGCCGTTCCTGCTCGGCCACGGTGGAGTACCTCTCTGCGGTGTGGTGCCCGGACGGGGCGGGATGGCGGTCGCACGGGACCGCGTCGGGTCGGCAGGGTAGCCGGGGGGACCCTGCGTCCCCGCACCCGGGACGGCCCCCGCGCCCCCCCGTCGCCGCCTCCCCGGTGCGCCGGGGCGGCTGTGGTAGATAGCCGTCCCACCCCACCCGACAACCGCGGAGGACGCCCGGTGTCCGCACTCTCCACCTACTTCGACATCGACGCGCGTGGCTCGTCGGTGCGCACCGAGGTCATCGGTGGCGTGACCACCTTCATGACCATGGCGTACATCCTGTTCGTCAACCCCTCCATCCTCGGAGCGGCCGGACTCGAGTTCCCCCAGGTCCTGACGGTCACGGCGCTCGTCGCCGGCGTGATGACCATCCTGATGGGGGTCGTCGGCAAGTACCCGTTCGCGATCGCCCCCGGCCTCGGCCTGAACGCCGTGGTCGCGTTCACCCTCGTCGGGGCGCAGGGCCTCACCGCGCCCGAGGCCATGGGCGTGATCGTCACCGAGGGCATCGTCATCACGATCCTCGTCCTGACGGGCGTCCGCGAAGCCGTCCTCGACGCCATCCCGATGGTGCTGAAGAAGGCCATCGGCGTGGGCATCGGCCTGTTCATCGCCATCATCGGCTTCGTCAACGCCGGCTTCACCGTCGCCGGCGGCGCGATCATCACGCGCGGCGAGACCGGCAGCGGGCAGATCGGCATCTTCGTCATCGGCCTCGTGCTGGCCCTCGTGCTCCTCGCACGGCGGGTCAAGGGCGCGCTCCTCATCGCGATCCTCGCCACGACCATCGGCGCCATCGTTCTCAACGAGTTCTTCATGGACGGCGGCCTGTGGGCCGAGTTCCCGGGCGTGGGCCTCATCCCCGGGCAGTTCGTGAGCGCGCCGGACTTCTCGCTGCTGGGCGACTTCAGCTTCGGCTACTGGGCCAAGCTCGGTGCCCTCGGCGCGATCCTCGCCGTGTTCACCCTCATGCTGGCCGACTTCTTCGACACCGTCGGCACGGCGGTCGGGCTCGCCGACGAGGCCGGCTTCCTCGACGAGGACGGCCGCCTGCCCGGGATGAACCGTGTGCTGCTGGTGGACTCGCTCGCGGCCGTCGCCGGCGGTGCCGGCTCGTCCTCCTCGGCCACGACCTACATCGAGTCGGCCGCCGGCATCTCCGAGGGCGCGAAGACCGGTCTGGCGTCCGTGGTGACCGGGCTGCTCTTCCTCCTCGCGCTGTTCATCTCGCCCCTCGCCGGCGTCATCCCGCCCCAGGCCACGGCGGCCGCGCTCGTGGTCGTCGGGTTCCTGATGATCTCGGCGATCCGGGACATCGACTGGGCCGACCCCACCGACGCCGCGCCGGCGTTCCTCACGCTCGTCGGCATGCCGTTCACCTACTCCATCACCGACGGCATCGGCCTGGGGTTCGTCTCCTACGTCGTGCTCAAGGCCTTCACCGGCCGCGCCGGCGAGGTCCACCCGATGATGTGGGTCTCGGCCGCGGCGTTCGTCATCTACTTCGCGATCGAGCCCATCAAGGGCCTCCTCGGGGCCTGACCGCCGGACGGGAACCCGCCATGGTGCGGGTTCCCGTCACGTCGGACGGGCGTCGGCCGCCCGTCCCGAAGCGCCGACGACGGGAACCCGCCATGGTGCGGGTTCCCGTCACTCCGCCTCGGGGCGGGGCCGGCTCGGTCCGCGTCGGTTGGGTCAGTCCGCGTCCCAGCCGAGGACCACGCCGGCGAGCGTGAGCCCGACACCGCCAGCGTCCACGTCGACCTCGTGCCCGTCCGTCGTCCCGACGAGGCGGCCGAGCGGCGGCAACGGGATGGCGGGGACGTCCCCGCCTGCGGCCACCCAGCGTGCCTGCACGCCATGCGCTTCGAGCACCAACCTGGCACGCTCCGCGGCCGTGCCGGCCCAGACCAGCCGGTTCGCGCTCCCGTCCGTGAAGAACCCGATGACGACCGGCGCGCCCCCGCAGCCCACGGGAGGGGCGTCGGAGAGGTCGGTCACCTGCGCCGTCGGGGGTGCTCCCGGATCCTCCCCGTCCGGCTCACCGAACGCCGGACCCGCGGTGGCGACGATCGCCCGCTCCGTCACCGACGGATCCCAGTCCGGGTCGGTGTGCCACGGGACGGGTCCGGGAGCGAAGACGGCGGCCTCGACGGTGGTGGGGCCGCCGGTGCGGAAGACGTCCTCCGACGCGTCGCGGAGGAGGTCGCGGGCGGTCCCGTCGCCGGCGACGTCCGCCCCGCGGAGCAGGACGAACGGGGTGCCGTCGGCCTTCCGCCGGGCGAGGTCGGCGGCCGCGGCGAGCTCGTCGGCGACCGCGACCATCGTGACCTCGAGCGTCCGTCCCTCGAGGTCGGTGGAGCCGCGCTCGTCGCGGAGCGCCTCGACGCCGGCGGAGCCGAGCGCGACGTCGGTCTGACCCATCCGCCAGGGGCGCCCGAACGTGTCCGTGACGACGACGCCGACGTCGGCACCCGCGCGCTCCCGGAGCGCCCGGCGCAGGGCCGCCGCCGCCCCATCGGGGTCCTCCGGGAGCAGGAGCGCCTCGCCGCCGGCGACGTTGGAGGTGTCGATGCCGGCGTTGGCGCAGACGAACCCGTGCCGGGTCTCCACGACGAGCACCCACGGGGTCTCGGCGACCACGCGCGCCGCCTGCTCGGCGGCCAGGGTTCGGCGGGCCGCGTGCACGTCGGCGGCCTCGGGCATCGCGGCCGTCGCGCCCTCGGCCTTGCTCACGATCTTCGACGCGACGCACACGACGTCGCCGTCGACGAAGCCCACGCCGGCGGCGGCCGCGGCCTCGAGCAGCAGCCCCGTGAGGTCGTCCCCGGGGGCGACGCGCGCCGGCGTCGGCAGCGGCACGATCTCGAGGCGCGGCATCAGGCGGCCTCGTCGCCGCGGCAGAGCGAGACGGCCGTGCGTGCCAGCTCGGTCGCGACCCCGACGTCGTCCATCATCGTGTCGGTGACGACCACCTCGATGCCGAGCTCGTCCGCGATCGCCGGCGCGAGCGCCGCGTCGCGCTCGTCGACGATCCACCCGTCGAGGAGGTCGGCGTAGAGCCGGGCGACCCCGAGCGCGGACACCTCGGCGCCGACGGCGGGCAGGAGCTTGTCCGCCATGCCGCGGACCACCTTCCCACCGACGATGGGGGAGACGCCCACGACCGGCGCCGGCGACGCGGCGACCGCCTCCCGGATGCCGGGGACGGCGAGGATCGTCCCGATCGACACGACCGGGTTCGAGGGGCAGAGCAGGAGGGAGCTCGCGCCGGTGACCGCCTCGAGCACGCCCGGCGCCGGCGACGCCGCCTCCGCGCCGGCGAGGCGCACCCCGGTCACCACCGGCGCGGCGCGCTCGCCGACCCAGTACTCCTGGAAGTGGAGGTCGCGGCCGTCGCCGGTCGTGACCCGGGTGGCGACGGCGTCGTCGGTCGCCGGCAGCAACGTGACGTCGAGGCCGAAGGCGCGGACGATCTCCGCGGTCACGGCCGACAGCGGCGCGCCCTCGCGCAGGCGCTTGGTCCGGTAGATGTGGGTCGCGAGGTCGCGGTCGCCGAGCGAGAACCACCGGCCTTCGCCGAAGCGCTCCAGCTCGGAGGCCACGACGAAGGACTCGTCGGCGCGTCCCCACTGCTGCTCGGGGTGGATGACGCCGGCGAGCCAGTACGCGATCGAGTCGAGGTCGGGCGAGACGTGGAGGCCGTGCCGGTCGAGGTCGTCGCCGACGTTCACGACCGCGGTGACCTCGCCCGGCGGCACGGCCCGGACGAGGCCGCGGAGGAAGCGGGCGGCGCCGACGCCCCCGGCGAGCGCGACGTGCATCGGTGCTCCTGCGGCGGGGGACGGGAGTGCGAGCCTAACGACGGCCGGGGGCCGACCGCCGCCGGCGCGGCCCTACGATGCGGACCCGTCGATGCCGGAGCGTGTGTGGCCCCGTCCCTGGACCCCTCGGACCTGCTGGAGGAGCCGACCTCCGAGGTCCTCACCCGGATGCTCCCGCGGGCGCTGAAGCGCGCCGAGGACGCGAAGACGCTGACGCGCGACGAGGCCGCCGCGCTCCTGACCGCCCGCGGCGTGGACCTCGACCGCCTCCTCGCCGTCGCCGGCCGCGTGCGCGACGCCGCACCCTGGTACGCCGGCGACCCGGCGAGGCGTGCCGTGACCTACTCGCGCAAGGTCTTCATCCCGCTCACCCACCTGTGCCGCGACACCTGCGGGTACTGCACGTTCGCGTGGCCCCCGAAGGGTGACGTGCCGGCGTTCCTGTCGCCCGAGCAGGTGCTGGACATCGCGCGCGCCGGGCGGGCGGCGGGGTGCAAGGAGGCGCTGTTCACGCTCGGGGACAAGCCCGAGGAGCGCTACCCCGCGGCACGCGCGTGGCTCGACGCCCGCGGCTACGAGACGACGCTCGAGTACCTCCGCGCGGTCGCCATCCAGGTGATCGAGGAGACCGGCCTCCTGCCGCACCTCAACCCGGGCGTGATGAGCTGGACCGAGCTGGCGACGCTCAAGCCCGTGGCGCCCTCGATGGGGATGATGCTCGAGTCGACGTCGCGCCGGCTGCTGGCCAAGGGCCAGGCCCACTGGAACTCGCCGGACAAGGACCCCGAGGTGCGGCTGCGCACCCTCGAGGACGCCGGGAAGCTGTCGATCCCGTTCACCTCGGGGATCCTGATCGGCATCGGCGAGACGCTCGGGGAGCGGGTCGACACGATCCTCGCGCTGCGCGCCGCGCACCGCCGGTACGGCCACCTCCAGGAGGTGATCGTCCAGAACTTCCGCGCCAAGCCCGACACGGCGATGCGCCACCACGACGAGCCGACCTTCGAGGACCTCCTCGCCACGGTCGCCGTCACACGTGTGCTGATGGGACCAACGGTGCACGTCCAGGCACCGCCCAACCTGAGCCCCGAGCAGTACCCCACGATCCTGCGCGCCGGCATCGACGACTGGGGCGGCATCTCGCCCGTCACGCCGGACCACGTCAACCCCGAGGCCCCGTGGCCGCAGCTCGACGACCTCGCGGCGCGCTCGGCCGCCGAGGGCTTCGCGCTCACCGAGCGGCTGACCGTCTACCCGGAGTTCGTGCGCAGTCCCGACCCGTGGCTCGCGGGGCGCATGCGGACCCCGGTCGCCGCCCTCGCGACCCCGGACGGGTACGCCCGCCCCGACGCCGCGCCCGCGCCCCAGCCGTGGCAGGACCCCGAGCGCCAGTTCCGCTCCACGACCGACGCGATGGACGCGGTCATCGCCGGCGACGAGGCCGGCGGGTCCGCCGCCGACGGGCGCAACGCCCGCAGCGCCGCGGCGGAGGACGAGCTGCACAAGGCGGTCTACGGCGACCTCCACGTGATCGCCGACGGGGTGCTGGCCCGCAACGCGCCGCGCGTCGAGGGCGTCGCCCGGTCGCGCATCCGCCCGGAGGTCGCGGCCGCCCTCGCGAAGGCGCAGGCCGGCACGGTGCTGGACGACGACGAGGCGCTCCTGCTCTTCGACACCTCCGGTGTGGAGCTCGACGCGCTCGCGCAGGCGGCCGACGAGGTCCGCGCCGAGCGCGTGGGCGAGACCGTGACCTACGTCGTGAACCGGAACCTCAACTTCACCAACATCTGTTACACGGGCTGCCGCTTCTGCGCGTTCGCGCAGCGTCGGGACGACCCCGACGCCTACGACCTGAGCCTCGACCAGATCGCCGACCGCGTCGAGGAGGCGTGGGCCGAGGGCGCGACCGAGGTGTGCATGCAGGGGGGCATCCACCCCGACCTCCCCGGCGACTACTACTTCGCCATCCTCGACGCCGTGAAGCGCCGGGTGCCCGACATCCACGTGCACGCCTTCAGTCCGATGGAGGTCGTGAACGGGGCCACCCGCCTCGGCATCTCCATCCGCGAGTGGCTCGAGGAGGCCAAACGCCGCGGCCTCGGGTCGGTCCCGGGGACGGCGGCCGAGATCCTGGACGACGAGGTCCGGTGGGTGCTCACGAAGGGCAAGCTCCCGACGTCGGCGTGGATCGAGGTCATCTCGGCCGCCCACCGGGCGGGGATCCCGACGACCTCGACGATGATGTACGGCCACGTCGACGAGCCGCGCCACTGGGTCGCCCACCTCAAGCTCCTCCGGACGCTGCAGGAGGAGACCGGCGGGTTCACCGAGTTCGTGCCGCTGCCGTTCGTGCACCAGCTCGCCCCGATCTACCTCGCCGGCGTCGCCCGTCCCGGACCCAGCTGGGAGGACAACCGACGGGTCCACGCGGTCGCCCGCCTGCTGCTCCAGGGGGCGATCGACAACGTGCAGATGAGCTGGGTGAAGCTCGGGCTCGACCGCGCCGTGGCGCTCCTGCAGGGCGGGGTGAACGACCTCGGCGGGACCCTGATGGAGGAGACCATCTCGCGCATGGCCGGCTCCGCCCACGGGATCCGCCAGTCACCGGAGGCGCTGGAGGAGGTCGCGCGCGCGGCGGGGCGCCCGGTCGCCGAGCGGACCACGACGTACGGACGTCCCGCGGACGCTGTCGCGAGCGGCGCCGGCACGTGACGCCGAGCGTCCCGTCGACGCGGTCGCGCCTGCGGGACGGCCTCACACGGCTGTGTCGGGCCCTCGAGGACCTCGAAGCACCCCACCGGTAGAGTCCGGGCCCGGAGCG
>JAHWKB010000280.1 GCA_019348115.1 Actinomycetota bacterium
GAGCGGTTGCCGGCCTTGTCCTTCAGCCGCTGGATGCGCATGCCGTTGCGCGAGCCGTCCTCGTGCCACCGCTCGAAGAAGAAGCAGGACACGCCGGCATCGGTCCGGGCCACCGCGAGGAACGCGTCGGACATCGGCACCGAGGTGAACCACTTGTGGCCGGTCAGGGCGAAGCGGGCGCCGGGCTCGTTCGAGCCGTCGAGGGGCCGGGCGAGCGTCCGCACCTTCTTGAGGTCGGACCCGCCCTGCTTCTCGGTCATCGCCATGCCGAGGGTGATGCCGGTCTTGCCGGCGGCGTGCACCGGCCGCGGGTCGTACGCGGTCGACAGCGCCTTGCCGATCCACGGATCGCGCAGGTGGGGCGCCTTGCGCAGCGTGTCGACGGAGGCGTAGGTCATCCCGGTGGGGCACCCGACGCCGTTCTCGGCCTGGTTCCAGAGGTACGACAGCACGGCGCGGGCCGTGTGGGGATGCGGCCCGTCGCCCGTCCAGGCGAGCGAGTGCACCTCGTGCCCGTAGGCCAGCCGCATCAGCTCGTGGTAGGCCGGGTGGAACTCGACCGCGTCGACGCGGTGGCCGTACCGGTCGAAGGGAACGAGCTCGGGGTCGTGCCGGTTCGCCTGGCGGGCGAGGTCCTCGACGCGCTGGCTCCCGGCGACCTCGCCGAGGCGCCGGAACCGCTCCTCGGCCCACCCGAGGTCGTAGCGGTCGGTCACACCCCGGAGCGTCACGTCGGCGGAGTACGCGTCGTGGTCGGGGGTCCGCCCCGACTGGTTCAGCACCTGGTGCGTCGCGTGCGGCGGCAGGGTCTCGAGGATCTGCTCGGGGTTCACCGCGGCTCCAGGCGAGGGGGCGCCAGGGTATGCCCGGCTACCCCGACGCGGAGGACTCCTCGGGGCGGTCCATCGCGAGCTCGTCGACGTCGATCCGACCGCGCATCTCCGGTCCGGCGCCGTAGGCGGCACGTCCCACCAGGTGCGCACCCACGGGAGCGGTCGAGAACTGGAGCAGGATGACGAGGAGCAGCTTCACGCCGCTGCGCGGATCGGGGATCTGGATCGCGGCGCCGATGAGCACGAGGGCGAGCCCCAGGGTCGCCGGCTTCGTCGCCGCGTGCATCCGCGACAGCACGTTCTCGAAGCGCTGGAGGCCCGCGCCGGCGATCACGGCGAGCAGGGCCCCGGTGATCATGAGGACGCCGGAGAGGACGGTCAGCATCACGCCCCCCGTCGCTCGATGAAGCGGGCGACGAGCGCCGTGCCGGTGAAGCCGAGCAGGGCGACCACGACGAGCACGTCGAGGAACAGCCCGCTGTTGCTGCGTGCGGCGTAGGTCGCGATGCCGCACACGACGATCACGAGGAGCGTGTCGAGTGCCACCGTCCGGTCCGCGAGGGAGCCGGACCGGACGAGGCGCACGATGCAGAGCACGGCGGCGACGGCCAGGAGGCCCATGGTCACGCTGGTCACGACGATCACGAGCTCGTCTCCGATCGGTGCTGGTCGCCCTCCGGCGCCCGCAGCTCCGCGGCCTCCGGATCGAACGCGAGCAGCGCACGGCGCTCGACCTCGCGGAGGTCGCCACGCACCTGCTCGACGCTGCGGAGGTGGAGGATGTGGACGTACAGGACGAACGGGTCCTCAGCCACCTCGAGGGTGAGGGTGCCCGGGGTCAGCGAGATCGCGTTGGCGATGACGGTCGCCACGCCCGGCGACCGCGTGCGCAGCGGGAGCCGCACGATCCCCTGGTTGATGCTGCTCCCCGGCGTGACGACCTCCCAGGCGACGACGGCCGAGGCGGAGATCAGCTGGCGCAGGAAGAACACGAGGAAGGCGAGCGCGGCGAGCGGCCGGAGCCGCAGGCGACCGGCCTCGGCGGGCCGGGCGTCGCCGGCGACGGGCACGAGCAGGATCGTCGCGATGCCGATGACGGCGCCCGCGAGCACGTTCGCCACCGACACCGAACCCCACAGGGCGGTCCACACGAGCGTGGCCCAGGCGACGGCGACGAGGCTCCGGATGCGCGTCATCGGTCGAGCACCGCGTCGATGTACGGCGTCCGCTCCAGGAGGTCGGACGCGGCACGCTGGCTGAGGTCGTTGATCGGGCCGACGGCGACCACGAACGCCAGCGAGCTGACGACCAGCGTCGCGGTCGCCGCCACCATCAGCCGCGGGAACCCGCGTGCGGCCGCGGTGGGGATGTCGCCGACCGGCGGGTCCTCGGTCGGGCCGCCCCAGAACACGCCGTTCCAGATCTTGGTCATGGAGAAGAGCGTGAGGATGCTCACCGCGAGCGAGATCGCGACGACGAGACCCTCACCGGCCGCGAACCCGGCCTGCACGAGCGCGAGCTTCGCGACGAAGCCGGAGAAGGGCGGGAGGCCGGCGAGGCTCAGCGCGGGCAGGAGGAACAGGGCGGCGACGAGCGGGGCGACGTGCAGCAGGCCGCCGAGCTGGCGCAGCTTCGCCGTGCCCATCGTCTCCTCGACGAGGCCGGCGACGAGGAAGAGGGTGGTCTTCACGATGATGTGGTGGACGATGTAGAGCACGGCGCCGGCGATGCCGGCCAGCGTGAAGAGCGCGAGCCCGAAGATCATGTAGCCGATCTGGCTCACGATGTGGAAGCTGAGGATGCGCTTCATGTCGCTCTGGGCGATCGCCCCGAGGACGCCGACGGTCATGGTGAGCGCGGCGATCACCAGCAGGATCGTGGACGTCCCCTCGAGCACCGGGAACAGCAGCGTCTGGGTGCGGATGATGGCGTAGACGCCGACCTTCGTGAGGAGCCCCGCGAAGACGGCCGTCACCGGTGACGGAGCGGTCGGGTAGGAGTCGGGGAGCCACGAGAACAGCGGGAAGATCGCGGCCTTGATGCCGAAGACGACGATGAACAGCAGGCCCAGCGCCATGCGGAGGCTCGCCGGCAGGTCCTGCACGACGCCGGCGAGCTCGGCCATGTTGACGGTGCCGGTCGCGGCGTAGGTGAGCCCGATGGCGCTGATGAACAGGGTCGACGCGAGCAGGCTGATCACGACGTAGGTCATGCCGTGGCGGACCTGGTCCTCGGCCCCGCCGAGGGTGATGAGGACGTAGGACGCGGTCAGCATGATCTCGAACGCGACGAACAGGTTGAACAGGTCGGCGGTCACGAACGA
>JAHWKB010000081.1 GCA_019348115.1 Actinomycetota bacterium
ACCACAAGGCGGTGATGGGGATGACCGCCGACGCGCGCCTCCTCGACGCGACCGGCGTGCGCTGGCGCGAGCTCGACGCCGGCTGCTGCGGCCTCGCCGGCGCGTTCGGGTTCGAGGCCGGCGAGAAGGCGGAGCTGTCGGTCGCGATCGGCGAGAGCCGCCTGCTCCCGGCCATCCGTGCCCTCCCCGCCGACACCCTGCTGCTCGTCGACGGCTTCTCGTGCCGGACCCAGATCGAGCACCTGCAGGACGTGCGTCGCCCGCTGCACCTCGCGGAGCTGCTCCTGGCGGCGGTGCGGGGCGGGGAGCCGGGCGACCGGACCGCGCGTCGACCGGCGACGGGCGTGACCGCGAGGGACGCGCGGACGCTCGCCGCCGGAGCGGCGGCGCTCGGGCTCGCGACAGCGCTCGTCCGGCTGGCCGTTCGGTCCGCACGACGTCGCCGGCGCGTCGTACCGTCCCCCGTCCCAGACACGCGGAGGAGCGTCCGATGAGCCACCACGACGAGGACGAGCACGAGGACCAGCCGGGACCCGCGGAGGACGCGGACCCGGCGACCCAGGCCGACATGGGCATGGGCGGCACGCCGGCGCACGCGTACTCCCCCGAGGGCATGGACGAGGGCGAGGGAGAGGGCGACGGCACCTACCAGCCCGACGAGGACGAGGACGACGGGGAGGGCTGACCTCGCTTCCACCCCTACTCTCGGCGCGGACACACCGGACGCGACGAGGAGCAGCGGGTGGCACGGGCGCACGAGCGGGTGCTCGGCGTGGACGTCGACAACGTCCTCGCCGACTACACCGGTGGCCTGCGGCGCATCGTCGCCGAGGAGCGCGGCGTCGATCCCGGGACGCTCGTGACCCCGACGTCCTGGTCGGCGTACCAGGAGTGGGGGCTCACCCCGCCGGAGTTCAACGAGCTCCACCGCCGCGCCGTCGTCGAGCACCGGATGTTCCGCACCCTCGACGTCATGCCGGGTGCCGCCGAGGTGCTCCGGGAGCTGTCGGACCAGGGCGTGCGCATCCGCATCGTGACGCACCGGCTCTACGTCTCGGGCACGCACGCGATCGCCGCGTCCGACACCGTCGAGTGGCTCGACGAGCACGAGATCCCCTACTGGGACCTGTGCATGGTCGCGCGCAAGGCCGACGTGGGGAGCGACCTCCTGATCGACGACGCGCCCCACAACGTCCAGGCCCTGCGCGACGTCGGCCGGCAGGTGCTGGTCTACGACCAGCCCTACAACCGCGAGCTCCCCGGCCCCCGCGCCCGTGACTGGGCCCACGTCCGTGAGCTCGCCGGCCCCCTCCTCCTCGACGTCCAGCGCCTCTTCACCCTCTGAGGTCGCGGAGCTGTCACACCCCCGGGCGACCATGGACGCCGCGCCAGGGGGACGGAACATGCCGCGAGCACGGAGGTACACGGAAGCCGACGTGAGGGACGCCGTCGCCGACCTAGGAATCCGCACACTGTCGGACCTCTGTCGTGTACTCGGGATCTGGCCGGGAGGGGCGAACTACGAGAGCCTCCGCGACCAGCTCCGGGAGCTCGACGTCGACGTCGAAGCTCGGTTCCCGCGAGCCGAACGACAAGGGGCTATCCGGGCTCTGGAACCGGCAACGCTCCAGGCCGCACTCGACTCGGCATCGAGCAGGAGCGCGGCTCTTCGGTCCCTCGGCATACCGATCACCGCTTCCGCGTACCAGACCCTCAACAGGATGGCAGAAGCTGGACTCATCCGGCTGCCGCCGAACAAGAGCCGGTCTCGCCGATCAAGCGGTGAACGCCGAGCAGCGGTCGAGGAGAAGCTCGTCCAGGGCCGGCGCACGAACACCCACAAACTGCGCTGTGAGCTCATCGATCTCGGCATGAAGGATCACCGCTGCGAGGGGTGTGACCGCAGTGAGTGGAACGGCTCGCCTATCCCCCTGGAGCTCGACCACATCAACGGGAACCGCACCGACAACCGGCTCGAGAACCTCCGGTTACTCTGCCCGAACTGTCACGCGCAGACGCCGACGTACCGGGGCCGGAACATCGGGAAGGCGCGTGAAGCGCGCGCCGGCGTGGTGGAACGGCAGACACCGACCTCTTAAACAGGTCTGGGCGAGAGCCCGTGCGGGTTCGAATCCCGCCGCCGGCACCACGACCGACGAGCCAGTCCGCCTGCAGTCAGCCGCCGAGGATCATCTGGCCGCTGCCGAGGACGACCCCGAGCACGAGGAACGCGAGCATCAGCAGGGCGAGGACGCGCCCCGTGCTCCGACGCCAGCCCGGACCGGCGTTGCTGACCGCGCGCGAGAGCCGGCCGTAGCCCTGGATCTCGCCGATCGGGTCGGTGAGGCTCCGCGTCGGCCAGTCGTCGAACGGGTCGTCCTTCGGCTGCTGACCGACGGACGCGTCCGTGTCGCGGTGCGGATCGAACTCGAGCGGCATGGCGCCTCCTGGCTCGCCCCCACCGTACGTGCAGGGACGACCCACGTCCGGCGATGGGAGCAGCAACGCGCGGCATGCTGCGGTCCGGTGCCCGGATCGCCTACGGGATCTCGGCCTGGTCGGGCGTGCCGGCGTCGGTGGCGTGCTCGCCGGCGGTGAGCCGGACCACCGGGCCCTCGGCGAACAGGTCGGCGGGAACGTCCACGCCGACGCGCGCCCACGCCGCCGGCGGGATGCCGACGTCGGCGAGGTAGAGGTCGCCGGCGTAGGGGTGCACGATCCGTTCGCGCAGGCCCTGCTTCGGGAGGCCGAGGGTGACCGTCACGTCGGCGGTGACGCACATCCCGCGCAGCCCCTCGTCCGCCCCCACGCCGCTCGGGAGGTCGAGGGCGACGACCGGGACGTCGTGGCGGCGGAGCCAGGTCGCCACGAGCCCCGGGGCATCCCGCAGGGGCGGCTCCGCCCCGGCGCCCAGGAGCGCGTCCACCACCACCTCGCCGGGCACCTCGTCCTCGAGCACGTCCGCGGACGCGGTGACCCGGACGACGCGCACGCCGGCGAGGTCGAGCGCCTCGAGCTGGTCCGGCAACCGCGCCCCGCCCGCCAGCACCACGGAGACGTCCGCGCCGGCGACCGCGAGCAGGCGTGCGGCCGCGAGCCCGCCGGCGCCGATCCCGCCCGACCCCGCGGCGACGGTCACGACCGAACCCTGCACGGGCCGACCGAGCAGCAGTGCGACCGCGGTCACCACGGCGCGGCCGGCGTGCTCGACGAGCGATCCCAGCGAGATGCCCGACGCCTCGAGCACCGACATCGCCTCGCGGGTCTGGGCGAGCGAGACGTGGGGCACCTCGTCCTGCGGCCGCTCGGGGAGCCCCTCGAGGCGCGCCGTCCGCTGCCACGCCGGCATGTGCTCCCAGGGCCGGACCGCGAGCTCCTCACCGAGCTCCTCGGGTCGGGTTCCCCCGCTCCAGTCCTCGACCGCGACGTCCAGGAGCAGCGCGACGACCATCGCCGTCGCGCCCCACAGGAGGTCGTCGTCGAGCTGCCACGCCCACGAGGATCCGCGGAGCGACAGCGGGACCTGACGCCAGCGGTCGGCCGCGAGGAGCTGCGACAACGGCACGCGCAGGACCTCGTCCACCTCCCACGGGTTGCAGTCGAGCTCGTGCGGCTCGCGCCAGCGGGCGACCACGGGCGCGACCCAGAAGCGCGACGGCGGGATGTAGAACACCGGCCCGCACCCGAGCACCTCGACCGAGGAGGCCTCGAGGCCGATCTCCTCGTGGGCCTCACGGAGCGCGGCCTGCTCGATGGTCTCGTCGTCGTCGAGCCGTCCGCCGGCGAAGGAGACCTGCCCGGGGTGCGACCGGAGGTCGGCACGCCGGCGGGTCAGCACCAGGCCGGGCCCCTCGTCGCTCTGCTCGAGGAGGACGAGGACGGCACCCACCCGCGCGTCCGCCGGCGGCGTCCGCTGCTCGGGCGTGACCGAGTCGAGCGCCGCCTGCAGCCGCGACCAGAAGACGTCCTCGTCGAGGCGCGCGTCAGCCGGCACGGCCACCCTCCCGGGCACGACCACGCCCCGTCCCGCGTTCGAGCGCGGACAGCGCGAGCCCGTCGAGGATGTCGGCCTCGCTGACGACGAGCGCGTCGAAGCCGTAGCGCTCGACGACCGCCGCGGCGATGCGGGCACCGCCGGCGATCACGTCCTCGCGGCCGGCCTGCACCACGGGGGACGCGCCGATCTCGCCGCTCGGCATGCCGGTGAGCCGGTCGGCCCAGGCACGCAGCGCCCCCACCTCGAGGCGTCGGCCGTGGACGCAGCCGTCCGTGTAGCGGGACAGCCCCGCGTCGAGCGCGGCGACGGTCGTGACGGTCCCCGCCACCCCCACGATCGTCGTGGCGTCCCGGACCGCGCATCCCTGGGAGGCCAGCTGCGCGTCGAGCTCGTCCAGCCGCCGCGTGATCTCCCCGTCCGCGGCGGCGACCTCGGCGTCGGTCGGCGGGTCGCCGGCGAGGTAGCGCTCGGTGAGCCGTACGGAGCCGAGCTGCAGGGACCACGACCCGGCCACCTCGCCGGCGCCGTCGCCGACGATGAGCTCGGTCGAGCCGCCACCGATGTCCAGGACGGCGACGGGTCGCGGCACGTCGAGGCCGCTCACCACCCCGCGGTAGGCGGTCGCGGCCTCCTCCTCGCCCGACAGGACCTCGGCCTCGACGCCGGTCCGGTCGCGGACGCCGGCGAAGAACCGGTCGCGGTCCGCGGCGTCACGGACGGCGGAGGTGGCGGCGATGCGGACGTCGCCGGCGTCGACCCCGTGGTCGCGCCACACGGACGCGAAGCGCTCCACCACGTCGAGGGTGCGGGCGAGCGAGTCCTCGTCGAACCGTCCGGTGGCGTCGATGCCGGTCCCGAGCCGCGTGATCGCGAGCTCACGGGCGAGCTGGTCGCCGTCGGGGCCCACGACCTTCACCCGCACCGAGTTCGATCCGACGTCGATCGCCGCCGCCGGCCGGTCGCTCACGGCCGCGCCGTCCACGTCGCGACGTCCTCCTCGGAGACGCACGGTCCGCTGCACGGCACGGGGCGTGCGAGCTCCATCGTGCGCTCCCCCACCGGCCCGTCGTTGGTCGCGAGGAAGTGGGCCGCGTGGACGTGCAGGCACTTCACGTAGCGCTCGTTCCCGCCGGCGCGGGGGTCGCCCGGGAGCTTCTCCCCGCCGGCGAGCTCGTCCCGGAAGGCGACGTAGCGCTGGGTCGCGGCGGCGTGGGCGGACTGGAACCCCTCATCGGCGTCCAGCTGCTCGTTGATCGTCACCATCTCGTGCGCGGCCTCGAGGCGGCCGATCTGCGAGCGCAGCGCCGGACACGTCTGCCAGAACACGGTGGGGAACGGCGTGCCGTCGTCGAGACGGGGCGCGACGCGGACCGCGGTGGGGAGGCCGAACACGCACCGGTGCACGACCGCGGACTCGCCGCGCGCGGGCCGGCCGAGCTGGGCCGACACGATCGCGCGTTCGCGGTCGGTCACCGGTGGGGCCCCGCCCGCCCGCTCGTACGACGCGTCGGGATCGGGCACGACGGCGTCATCCGACGGCGGGACGGGGTTCCGGTCGAGGTCGGGCGCGGCGACCTCGCCCGGCCCGGTCGTCATCGGTCCCGGCCGAGGCGGGAGCGGGCCTGGCGGCGACGCGCGCCCTGGATCATCTGGGAGCGGTGCATGAACCTGCGGAGCTTCCTGTTGAAGTCCTTGTCGATCTGGGACCGCAACCGTGGCTCCTCGTCGTCCTGCCAGTCCGGATCGGCGCGCTTGATGGACAGGTCGACCTTGCCGTCCGGCTTCACCTCCCGGACCTTGACGGCGACCTCGTCGCCCTCGGCCAGGTAGGCGTAGATGTTGTCGACGAAGTCGGTGTCGACCTCGGAGACGTGGACGAGCCCGGTCACGGCCTCGTCGGTGTCGGCGTCGGTCGGGACCTCGACGAAGGCCCCGTACTCCTCGAGTCGGACGACCTTGCCCTGTAGGACGGTTCCCTGCTCTACCAGTGGGATCAACTCCTCGGTGATCGGATGTCGGTGGTCCCCCCACCGTAGGAACGACCCCCCGCGCGGGACAAGGCGACCGATGCGGACGTCCGACGGGGGGTCTTTGACAGGATGTTACGAACTACGTAACTTTGTAACACCGCTCGCCCACCACGGAGGCCCCATGAGCACCCACCGCTACGCGCTCCCGCTCGAGGAGACCCGCTGGAACATCCCCGGGGTCGGGTCGACCGTCGCGTTCAACTGGGAGTACGACAGCGGTCGCCAGCGCATGCTCAACCTCTACGAGAAGGGCAAGGACAAGCAGTGGAACACCCAGACCCGGATCGACTGGTCGCACGAGGTCGACACCTCGAACCAGGAGATGGCCCCGGACGAGATCGTGCCGATCTTCGGCTCGGCCCCGTGGGAGAAGATGAGCCGCGCCGAGAAGGACGAGGTGCGCCACCACTACGTCGCGTGGACGAACTCGCAGTTCCTCCACGGTGAGCAGGGCGCGCTCGTGTGCTCCGCCAAGATCGTCGAGACCGTGCCGGACATGGACTCGAAGTTCTACGCCGCGACCCAGACGATGGACGAGGCCCGGCACGTCGAGACCTACGCCAAGTTCCTCAACGAGAAGATCGACCTCTGCTACCCCATCAACGAGTCGCTGCAGTCGCTCCTGAACCAGACCATCACCGACACGCGCTGGGACTTCACCTACCTCGGGATGCAGGTCATGATCGAGGGCGTCGCGCTCGCCGCGTTCTCGATGATCCGCGACTTCACCGGTGACCCCCTCGGCAAGGCCATCAACGCCTACGTGATGCAGGACGAGGCCCGCCACATCGCCTTCGGCCGGCTCGCGCTCAAGGACGCCTACGCCGACCTCACCGAGGCCGAGCGCGCCGAGCGCGAGGAGTTCGTCGTCGAGGCGAGCTACCTCCTCCGCGACCGCTTCCTCGCGACCGAGGTGTGGGAGAACCTCGGCATGGACGGAGCGGCCATGGGCGCCTACGTGGACCGGCACCAGATGATGACCGAGTTCCGCAAGGCCCTGTTCAGCCGCGTCGTGCCGACGGTCAAGGACATCGGGCTGTGGGGCCCGAAGGTCCAGCAGGCCTACCTCGACATGGGCGTCCTGCAGTTCCAGGACCTCGACGTCGACGAGCTGTCGGACAACGACGAGCGCATCGCCGAGGAGCTCGAGGCCATGCTCGCGAACAAGCGCGAGGACGGCTCGATCGTCGACGACGGCTCCCGCGCGGCCGCCATGGCCGAGACCATCGCCGCCGGCGAGTAGCGTCCCGCCGCCGCCGAGCGCGACGGAGGTGCGGTGAAGGTCACGGTCTGCCAGCTGAGCGACATCGCCGACGAGCTCGAGGAGCAGTGGGAGGGCCTCGCCGCGCACTGCCGCGACGAGGGCTCGGAGCTCGTCGTGCTCCCCGAGCTCGGGTTCTCCCCGTGGCTCGCCGCGACCGACGCGCCGGACCAGGCGGCCTGGGACGACTCCGTGGCGGTCCACGAGCGCTGGCTCGAGCGCCTCCCCGAGCTCGGCGCCGCGGTCGTCGTCGGCTCGGTGCCGATCGTCGACGCCGGCCGCAACCACAACGCCGCGTTCGTGTGGACGGCCGACGCCGGCGTCGTGCACGCCCACCGCAAGCACCACCTCCCGGACGAGCCCGGCTTCTCCGAGGCGCGCTGGTACGAGCGCGGCCCGAAGGAGTTCGTCCCGGTGGACACGCCGCTGGCGAAGGTCGGTTTCCTCCTCTGCACCGAGCTGTGGTTCACCGAGCACGCGCGCGCCTACGCCCGCGCCGGCGTCGAGGTGCTCGCGTCACCGCGCGGGGTCGGGATGACGTCGCTCAGCAAGTGGATCGCCGGCGGTCGCGTGGGCGCGGTGATGTCGGGCGCCTACGGCGTGTCGTCCAACCGCGGCGGCGTCGACGCGCGCGGCTTCGAGTGGGCCGGGGCGGGGTGGATCATCGAGCCGGAGGAGGGCGAGGTGCTCGGCATCACGACGGTCGACGAGCCGTTCCTCACGCGTGACGTCGACCTCACCGTCGCGCACGGGGCCAAGTCCACCTACCCCCGCTACGTCCCCGAGTAGTTGTTCGCATCGAGTCGTTCCGGCTGAGCCGAAACGACTCGATGCAAACTTCAGCTGAAGACCGTGGTGAGGGCCTCCCAGAGGCGCTCGTGCCACGCGACATCGCGCTGGGCGGACCGCGGCGGAGCGGTGATGAGCGGCCGCTCGACCTCCGGCGGGACGATCGCGAACGGGACCTCCCCCGGCCGGATCATCCCCTGCTGCTCGCGGGCGAGGAGCTCGAGGTTGGCGGGGTCGTTGAGGTCCGCCCGGCGCTGGCGGAGGGAGGCGTTCTCGGTGTCGAGCGCCTCGATCTTCGTCTGCAGCGCCTCCACGCGGGCGCGTCCGTCCACGTAGCTCTGGAACGGGCCGGACAGCATCACGACGGCGAGGGCGAGCACGCCGATCAGGCCGATCACGAACGGCCGGTCGCCCGACACGGCGGCGGCGCCGACGCCCCGTGCGGCGTAGGCCGTGTCCTCGACGCGCCTCGCCACCCGCTGGACGGGCATCGGGGCGCGGCGGGGGGCGCCGACGGCTCGTACCGGCTTCGTCACGTGGCGGCTCCTGGAGGTCGGACGGGAGTCAGGTGCGCGAGCGCGGGAACGCGGTCGCGCCGGCGTAGCGCGCCGCTGCGCCGAGGTGCTCCTCGATGCGCAGCAGCTGGTTGTACTTCGCGACCCGGTCGCTGCGGGCCGGTGCGCCGGTCTTGATCTGGCCGGCGTTCACGGCGACGGCGATGTCGGCGATGGTGGCGTCCTCGGTCTCGCCCGAGCGGTGGCTCACCATGTTGGCGTAGCCGGCGCGGTGGGCGGTCTCCATCGTCTCGAAGGTCTCGGTCAGCGTGCCGATCTGGTTGACCTTCACGAGCACGGCGTTGGCGACGCCGAGCTCGAGGCCCTTCCGGAGCCGGTCGACGTTGGTGACGAAGAGGTCGTCACCGACGAGCTGGCAGCGGTCGCCGATGGCGTCGGTCAGCACCTTCCAGCCGTCCCAGTCCTCCTCGTCCATGCCGTCCTCGATCGACACGATGGGGAAGGCGTCGACGAGCGAGGCGAGCCAGTCGGCGTGCTCCTGCGGCGAGAGCGTGCGGCCCTCGCCGGCGAGCACGTACGCCCCGTCCTCGAAGTACTCCGAGCTCGCGACGTCGAGCGCGAGCGCGATGTCGCGGCCGGGCTCGAAGCCGGCCCTGCCGATGGCGTCGACGATGAGCTCGAGCGCACGCTCGTTGGCGGGGAGGTCGGGGGCGAACCCGCCCTCGTCGCCGAGACCGGTCGACAGCCCCTGCTCCTTCAGCACCGACTTGAGCGCCTGGTACACCTCGGCGCCCATGCGCAGCGCCTCGGAGAAGCTCGGCGCGCCGACGGGCGCGACCATGAACTCCTGCACGTCGACGTTGGAGTCGGCGTGCGCGCCGCCGTTGAGGATGTTCATCATCGGGACCGGCAGCAGGTGCGCGGCGGGGCCGCCGAGGTAGCGGTAGAGCGGCAGGCCGACGCTGTCGGCCGCGGCCTTCGCGACGGCGAGCGAGACCCCCAGCATCGCGTTGGCGCCGAGGGTGGACTTGTCGTCGGTCCCGTCGAGCTCGAGGAGGGTCGCGTCGATCCCGCGCTGGTCGGTCGCGTCGCGGCCGAGGAGCGCGTCCGCGATGACGTCGTTCACGTTCGCGACGGCCTTCGCGACGCCCTTGCCGCCGTAGCGGGCGTCGCCGTCGCGCAGTTCGACCGCCTCGAACTCGCCGGTGGACGCCCCCGAGGGCACCATCGCGCGGCCGAACGCGCCGTCGGCGAGGGTCACGTCGACCTCCACCG
>JAHWKB010000281.1 GCA_019348115.1 Actinomycetota bacterium
AGGTCGACGAGGTAGAGCGGGTCCACCTGGCGGAAGGTCACGACGGCCGCGAGGTCGCCCATGAACCGCACGGCGAAGATCCGCTCGCCCGCACCGAGCCCGCCGACACGTCCGACGACGGGCATGCCGGTGCCGTCCTCGGCCAGGACCCACAGCGTGCTGCTCGAGGTCGGCTCCGGGCGCCAGGGCGCACCCTCGGTCGTCGCGACCCGCAGGTGGCCCTCGTGCCGCGACAGCGAGAACTGGTTGAGCAGGAAGCCGCCGACGGCGCCGGACGCCACGTACCGCGTGGCGTCGGGGTCGGAGATGTCGAAGGCGTGGAGCTCGGTCGTGCCGGTGTCACCGGCGTCCGCCGTCCACCCCGACCACCGCTGGGTCGCGACGACCAGCCGGTCCGTCGAGGCGTAGACGGTGTCGGTGGAGGCGGCGATCCCGGCGCCGCTCGTCGGCTCGAGGTCCGTGGCACCCATGTCGAACGTCGCCACGGTCACGGTGCCGAGGTCGGCGGGCCGCGGCGGGGCGGCGATCGACGCGCACGGGGCCAGGAGGCCGTCGCTCGTCGTCACGCCGGCGGCGTTCGTGGTCGTGTGGGTCGCGAGCCAGTCCCCGATCGCCGAGTCCCGGATGACCTCGCGGTTGGCCTCGGCCGCACGCTCGAGCGCGGCGGCGGAGTCGTCCTCGGGGTAGGTCCACGTGAACGGCCCGGGCGCGGTCTGCAGCACGACCCGGACGGTGCCGTCGATCATGCGGGCCGAGCGGTACTCGCCCTCGAGCTCGGCCTCCGAGAGCGTCACCGGCCGCGCGGGGTCGGTGACGTCGAGGAGCGTCAGGACCGTGCCGGACGGCATCGCCATCGTGCTCGACGCCGTGCGGGTGTCCTCGGGGACCGGCTCGGGATCGCCGCCCCACGGCGCGTACGTCCGGCTGAGGACCAGCGCCCGGGTCCCGGCGAGGAGGACCTCGTGGCCACCCTCGGGGAGAGCGACCGTGGAGGCGACGACCGGCGAGGCTCCCCGCAGGTCGAGGACCTGGAGCCTCCCGCGGGCGACCGCGAGCGCGCGGTCACCGTCGGTCTTGACGATGTCCGGCTCGTCGACGCCGGCCTCCTGGTTGTTCGTGCCGGAGAGGTCGCGGGTGTCACCGCCGGCGTCCCCGCCGCCGTCGGCGACCGGGGCGGCCGGGGCCCCCTCGGCCTCACCCTCCACGGGGAAGACCATGCCGCCGTCGAGCCCCCACGGGCCGACGCGCTCGAGCGCGAGCTCCTGGTAGTAGGCGAGGACGTCGTCGCAGCCGGGCAACCCCTCGAGCCGCTGCGGGGTCCGGATGGCGCCCCCGGGACCGCAGGCGTCGCCGTCGAGGGTGTCGAGCCGCTCCCGCACGGAGGGCGAGACGCGCGAGCCGTCGCCGATGACCGCGAGCTCGACCTCGGGCTCGCCGCAGGTCCGCACCAGCGAGCGCACGGGCGTGCTCACCTGCTCGGTGACGAGCAGGACGGGCGACCGCGCGTCGGCGGAGAGGCCGGCGGCGACGAGCCCGAGGGCCCAGCCGTCGCGCTGTCCGCCGTTGACGACGATGGTGGAGCGGTCACCGGTGCTCGGCGCGCCCCAGGCGCGGGTCGCGATCGCGGCCGCCGTGGCGGTGCGGTCGGCGCCGGCGACCCGCACCGCGTTCGGGAGTGCGGACTGCACGGCCGCCGACAGCGCGGCCTCGCCGCCGAGGACGACGGTGCGCGCCGGCCGCATGCCGGCGACGAAGCGCGCCACCGCGGGGTGGAGCCCGTCCGTCGGCGTGACGACGAGCGGCACCCCGAGGGTCGCGGCCAGACCGCCGGCGGCCATCGAGTCGGCCCAGGCGGCCGACGGGTCGCGGGAGGTGCCGAAGGCGCGTGCCACGAGGAGCTCGCGGCGACCCGAGAGGCGCAGCGCCTCCTCGGCCACCCGGACCGAGGTCTCGACGCGCGAGGCGCCGGCGAGCCGGACGGCGCGGTAGCCCCGCGCGGTCACCGCGTCGGCGACCGGCCGGCCGATGGCCCCCTCGCCGCCCAGGAGGTAGACGGTGTCGCCGCGGTCGAGCACGCGGTCGAGCTCGGCGGCGACGCGGCCGTCGAGCTCCCTGCCGGAGGTGAGCAGCAGCGGGGCGTGGGCGAGGAGCGAGGAGCCGGCGAGCGCATCGGCGAAGTCGTCGCTCCGGGCCAGCACGGCGTGCCGGGCGGCGCGACCGGCACCGTCCGCGGCCGGGAAGCGCTGGCGCGAGACGGCGACGGCCGCGGTGACGGTCTCGCCCCGCAGGAGCCGCTCGGTCGTCGCGGGATCCCCGTCGTGGATGGTCGGGACCCCGGCCTCCGCCGCCGGGATGTCGAAGAGCGGAGCGTCGGCGGCGGCAGCGATGCCGCTCCGCGGGACGGCCACCAGGACCGTCGTCACCACCGCCGCGAGCCCGAGCCGGGCCGTCCCCACCGCTGACCTGCCCATGACCAGCCTCCGCCTCGCCGCCGGAGGCGGCGCCACGATCCGTCCGGGTACGTCGTCCGCGGCGCGCCCGGGGCACAGCATGCCGCTGGTGGGACGTCGGCGGGTCCGGTTCGGTTGCATCGGCCCGCCGGTAGGCTGGGTGGCCCTCCCCGTCCCGGAACCGGACCCGCTCATGAGCTCCCTCGTCCTGCCCGCGGAGACGCCGGATCTCCCCGAGGCGACGGCCTCCGAGTCGGCGCTCCGTCGCTTCCTGCACGGCCTCCCCGGCGTCGACCAGGTCGGTGCCGAGCAGCGGGCGGCAGCGCTCGCCACGCGGTCGATCAAGAAGGACGCCAAGGGCTGGGCGCTCGACCTCATCGTGCGGATGACCGATCTCACGACGCTCGAGGGCCAGGACACCCCCGGCAAGGTCCGCGCCCTGTGCGCCAAGGGGCTGCGCCCCGACCCGTCCGACCCCACCACGCCGTCGGTGGCGGCCATCTGCGTCTACCCCGACCTCGTCGCGACCGCGGCCGAGGCGCTGGGCGACAGCGGCGTGCACATCGCCTCGGTGGCGACGGCCTTCCCGAGCGGCCGCTCGTCGCTGGACGTGAAGCTCAGCGACACGCGGATGGCGGTCGAGGCCGGCGCCGACGAGATCGACATGGTCATCGACCGCGGGGCGTTCCTGTCGGGCCGCTACG
>JAHWKB010000282.1 GCA_019348115.1 Actinomycetota bacterium
CACGCGCTGTCGAGCGGCTACTACGACGCCTACTACCTCCAGGCCAGCAAGGTCCGCACGCTCATCGCCCGCGACTTCGCGGCCGCGTTCGGGCAGGCGGACGTGCTCGTCTCGCCCACCTCGCCGACGGCGGCGTTCGGGCTCGGGACCAAGACCGCCGACCCGCTGGCGATGTACCGCAACGACGTCGCCACGGTCCCGGCGAGCCTCGCCGGCGTGCCCGCGCTGTCGCTCCCCAACGGCGCCTCGGACGACGGGCTCCCGACGGGCCTCCAGATCATGGCCCCGCTCCTGCGCGACGACCTCATGTACCGCGTCGCCTGGGCGTTCGAGCAGGACCTCGGCTTCGACCCCATCCCCCGCGGCGTCAACGCCGTGGCGACCGAAGGGACCCGCTGATGCCGACCACGCTGCGCGACGGCTGGGAGCTCGTGGTCGGGCTCGAGGTCCACGTCGAGCTGAACACCAACACGAAGATGTGGTGCGGCTGCGCGACCGACTTCGGTGGCGAGCCGAACACGCGCGTGTGTCCGGTCTGCACCGGCCAGCCCGGCGCGCTGCCGGTCGTGAACGGCGTCGCGGTCGAGTCCGCGGCCCGGCTCGGGCTGGCGCTCAACTGCTCGGTGGTCGAGGACTGCCGCTTCCACCGCAAGAACTACTTCTACCCCGACATGCCGAAGAACTACCAGATCTCCCAGTACGACGTCCCGCTGTGCTCCGACGGCTTCCTCGAGGTCGAGGTCGAGGGCGAGGAGGTCCGGGTCGGGATCGAACGGCTGCACATGGAGGAGGACACCGGCAAGTCGATGCACATGGGCGACACGGGCCGTCTCCACGGCGCCGACCGCTCGCTGATCGACTACAACCGCGCCGGCATCCCGCTCCTCGAGATCGTGTCCCACCCCGACATCCGCGACCCCGAGACCGCCCAGGCCTACCTGCGCGAGCTCCAGGGCATCGTCCAGACGCTCGGCGTCTCGGACGCGCGCATGGAGGAGGGCTCGATCCGCTGCGATGCGAACGTGTCCGTCCGGCGCCCGGGCGAGGAGCTCGGCACCCGGCGCGAGATCAAGAACCTCAACTCGATCCGGTCGCTCGGCCGCGCCATCGCCTACGAGGCCGAGGACCAGATCGCGACGCTCGAGGACGGCGGCACGATCGTCATGGAGACCCGCCACTGGGACGAGGAGGCGGGGGTCACCTCGACGCTCCGCCGCAAGGAGACCGTCGCCGACTACCGCTACTTCCCTGATCCCGACCTCGTCGAGGTCCACGCGGCGCCGGAGTGGGTCGAGGCGCTCCGCCAGACCCTCCCCGAGCTCCCCGCTGCGAGCCGGAAGCGCCTCGCCGACGCCGGCATCCCCGACGCCCAGGCCACCACCATCGTGGGGAGCGGGATGATCGGGTGGTACGACCACGCGGCCGCGAGCGGCGCCGACCCCCGCGTCGTCGCCAACTGGCTCGCCGGCGAGGTGACCGGCCAGATCGCGGCCGCCGGGCTCGACCCGGCGTCCTCGGGGCTGACGGGCGCCCACGTCGCCGAGCTCGTCACGCTGATCGACGAGGGCCGGCTGTCGAACAAGCTCGCCAAGGACGTCCTCGACGGCGTGATCGAGTCGCGCGGGGCGAAGCTGCCGTCGCAGGTCGCGTCGGAGCGCGGGCTCGAGCAGGTGTCGGACGAGGGCGAGCTCCGCGCCATCGTCGACCGCGTCGTCGCCGACAACCCCGACGTCGTCGAGAAGATCAAGGGCGGCGCGGACAAGGCCATCGGCGCCCTCGTCGGGCAGGTCATGCAGGCGACCAAGGGGCAGGCGAACCCGGGCCTCGCCAACCAGCTCCTCCGCGACGCCATCGACGAGCGCTGACCCGGGCGTGCCTGACCGACCGGCGGAGACCGTTCCGCGCGTCGCGCCGTACCCTGCACCCCACGCCACCACGAGAAGCCCGTGCTCGAACGCATCGACTCCCCGGCCGACCTGAAGGCCCTGTCGTACGACCAGCTCCCGGAGCTGGCGGCGGAGCTGCGCGCGTTCATCGTCGAAGCCGTCTCGCGGGTCGGTGGGCACCTGGGTTCGAACCTCGGGGCGGTCGAGCTCACGATGGCGCTGCACCGGGTGTTCGACTCGCCCCGCGACGTCCTCCTCTGGGACACCGGGCACCAGGCCTACGTGCACAAGATCCTCACCGGCCGGCGCGACCTCTTCTCCGTGCTCCGGCAGGCCGGCGGCCTGTCGGGCTACCCGTCGCGGACGGAGTCGCCCCACGACTGGATCGAGAACAGCCACGCGTCGACGGCGCTGTCGTACGCGTTCGGGCTCGCGAGCGGCCAGGTGGACGCCGACGACGGCGACCGCCGGCACGTCATCGCGGTCGTGGGTGACGGGGCGCTGACCGGTGGGATGGCCTACGAGGCGCTCAACAACATCGGGCACTCGGGCCTGCCGGTCATCATCGTCCTGAACGACAACGGCCGGTCCTACGCCCAGACCGTCTCGCGGCTGTCGCACCAGGTGTCGCGGATCCGGTTCCACCCCAACTACCGCTCGTGGCGGAACCGCATCGACCACACCCTCGAGCGGTTCCCGCTCGCCGAGCGGGTCGCGGGCGCCGGCCTCAAGGGGCTCAAGGCGGCGGTATCGGACGCGCCGGCGCTGCAGAGCTTCGTGGAGGCCCTCGGGGTGCGGTACTCGGGGCCGGTCGACGGCCACGACATCGCCCAGGTCGAGCGCGAGCTCCAGCGGGCGGCCGCGCAGGACGGCCCGGTGCTCGTCCACGTCCTCACCCAGAAGGGACGCGGCTACGAACCGGCCGAGACCGACCTCGAGAAGCGCCTGCACGACACCTCCGCGTTCGACATCACGACCGGTCGGTCGCCGGCGAAGAAGACCCGTTCGTGGACCGCGTCGTTCAGCGACGCGCTCCTCGACGTCGCCGCGGCCCATCCGGAGGTCGTCGCGATGACGGCGGCGATGCCCGGTTCGACCGGCCTCCTGCCGCTCGCCGAGCGCGATCCGTCCCGCGTGATCGACGTCGGCATCGCCGAGCAGCACGCGGTCACGTCCGCCGCCGGGCTCGCGATGGCCGGCAAGGTCCCCGTGTTCGCCGTCTACTCGACCTTCTTCAGCCGCGCCTTCGACCAGGCCAACATGGACG
>JAHWKB010000011.1 GCA_019348115.1 Actinomycetota bacterium
GCGGGTGCCGGACGCTCTGCCCCCAGTCCCCCCGGCACCCGCTCTCCCTCCCCCCAGCAACACCGAGAGCCAGCGACCCCGGTCGCTGGCTCTCACTCTTCTTCCCCGGCTCCTCCTCGTCCGCCCCGACCTCAGGCGGCGGGACCGTCGTCCGTGCCCTCCCAGTCCTGGCAGACCGCGGTGTCGGGGTTGGTGGCGCAGAGCTGGTCCAGCGCGGTCTCGCGGTCGAGCTCGAGCGGCAGGGCGGAGGGGTTCCCCCGCGCCGCCGAGAGCCATTCGTCCGAGCTCGTGCACGCGTCGAGGGTCTCCTGGAGCGCGTCGATGTCCGGCGACCGGGGACTCGCCGGCGCGGGACGCTCCCCGTTCTCGCCGGCGAGGGTGAACGCCTCGACGCACGCTGCCGATGGCGACGCGAGGTCCGCCGGCGGGGGATCCTCGTTGCCGCACGCGGCGGCACCCAGACCGACGAGGGCGGCGAGCAGGGCAGCGGGGCGGGACGGCCCCCGGAGGGGACGTCGCGATCGGCGGACCATGCGGCGCTGCTCCTTCTCCGACTCGTCCGGAGGCTAGGCCAGGCTGGCCCGCTACCGACGGGACGGCGGACTGGCCGACCGTCGGCGGCACCACACGGGGCGAGGTCCACGGTCCGACACCGCCGCGACGGTATGAAGGGAGCCGATCGACGAAGGGCAGCCGTGCCGACCCGTCGCGACACCGACACGCTCAGCCGCGCCGAGGAGGAGGCCCTCGCGCGGGCGAAGCGCGCCGTGGAGGGCCGGACGACCCCCGACGGCCGGGGCGAGAGGACGGGGAGGAGGAAGCGCGGACGCGGGAAGGCCGGGAGCGGGAAGGGCCGCAGCACCAGGACCGGCGTCGGCACCGGGAAGGCCCGGGCCCGCTCCGGCGGTCGTCGACCGGCGCCGCCCGCGCGGTCCGCGTCCCTCGACGTGCTCCGTGGCATCGGCGTCGTCGCGACCGTGCTGCTGCTGGCCGGCACCGCACCCTCCTCGGTCCCGCCGTGGGCCGAGCCGTCGGGCTGGCACGGGATCGCCGTCGCGGACCTCGTGCTCCCGCTGTTCCTGCTCGTCGCCGGCGCGTCGCTCGCGTGGGCCGACGCCGGGCGGGCCGGCCTCCCCGCGTGGCGCCGGACCGGCCGGGCCCTCCGCCGGGTCGCCGTGCTGGTCGCGCTCGGGCTGGCGCTCAACTGGGTCGCGGCCGACGGCGACCTCGACCGACTGCGCTGGTCGGGCTTGCTGCAACGGGTCGGGCTCGCGACGTTCCTCGGCTGGCTCGTCGCCCGGCTCCCCCTGACCTGGCGGATCGCGACCCTCGGCACGCTCGTCGCCGGGTGGGGGCTCGCGCTCGAGCGCGTCGCCGCACCCGGGGTGCCGGCCGGGACGATGCGTCCCGAGGCGAACCTCGTCGCCTGGCTCGACACCGCGCTCCTCGGTCCCGGTCACCTCGTCGCCCCGACGGACCCGCTCGGCCTCGCGACGCTCCCCCTGGCGGCGGCGCTGGTCGTCGCGGGGCGGCTCCTCGGCGACTGGCTCCGGGGCCGTCCCGCGGGCCCCGCGACGAGCGCGGCGCTGGCCGTCCTGGGCGGCTGGCTGGTCGTCCTCGGCGTCATCTGGGCGCAGCTGACCCCGCTCAACGCGACGCTGTGGACGCCGCCCCACCTCCTGTTCGCGACCGGCGCGGTGGTGCTGCTCGCGGCGGTCGCGTACCTCGCCGCCGAGGTGCTCCCCACGCGGCGCGTGGTCGCGCCGCTCGAGCGGCTGGGCCGGAACGCCCTGGTGGCGTACCTCCTGCCCGCCGGGCTGATCGCGCTCGCGTCGCGGCCGGCGGCGGACGGCATGAGCGCGTGGGGCCGGCTCGTCGAGCGGTTCGCCGCGCCGGTCTTCGGCGACCTCGCCTGGCTGGTGCTGGCCGCGGCGCTCCTGGCGGTGACGTGGTCCGTCGTCGGTCGCCTCGACGTCCGCGGCTGGCACCTCCGCGCCTGACGGCGTGTGGTTCGATGCGGCCCGCGCCGCACGGACGTGCGGCGGACCCGCGAGGCGGGAGGGAGCGACGTGGACGAGCCGTCGGCCCTGTCGCGCCTCCCCAAGGTGGATCTCCTCCTCCAGCGTGACGACGCCGCGGCCGCGATCGCCCGCTACGGGCGCGGGCCCGTCACCGACGCCGTCCGGCGCGCCCTCGACGACATCCGCACCGAGGTCCGCGCCGGCCGTCCCCTGCCCCCGCCCGACGAGGTCGTGACCCGCGCCGTCGCGGACGTCGCCGGCGCCCGCGCGGGCAGGCTCCGTCGCGTGGTGAACGCGACCGGTGTCGTGCTCCACACCAACCTCGGCCGCGCCCCGTTGTCGGCCGCCGCACGTGAGGCCGCGGTCGAGGCGGCCGGCTACACGACGCTCGAGTACGACCTCGGCGAGGGCGCGCGCGGGTCGCGGACCGCCCACGTCGGTCGGCTCGCGGCGGAGCTCTGCGGGACGGAGGCCGCGACGGTCGTGAACAACGGCGCCGCGGCGCTGGTGCTCGTGCTGGCCGCGCTGTCGACGGGGCGCGAGGCGCTCGTGAGCCGCGGCGAGCTCATCGAGATCGGCGGCTCGTACCGGCTGCCCGACGTGATGGCCGTCTCGGGCGCCCTGATGCGCGAGGTGGGGACGACGAACCGCACCCGCGTCGCCGACTACCGCGACGCCGTCGGCGACGACACCGGGCTGCTGCTCAAGGTCCACCGCTCGAACTTCGAGGTCGTGGGGTTCGTCGAGGAGGCCGGCGCCGGCGAGCTGGCCGCGCTCGGGCGCGACGCCGGCGTGCCGTTCGTGCACGACCTCGGGTCGGGGCTGATCCGCACCGCAAACGACGGCCCGTTCGCCGGCGAGCCCAGCGTCGAGGCGTCCGTGGCCGCCGGGGCGGACCTCGTGATCTTCAGCGGCGACAAGCTCCTCGGCGGCCCCCAGGCCGGCATCGTCGCCGGTCGCGCCGACCTCGTCCGGCGCTGCACCACCCACCCGCTCGCCCGGGCCTTCCGCATCGACAAGCTCCAGCGGGCCGCCCTCGAGGCGACGCTCGAGGCCCACCTCCGCGCCGACGTCCCGACCGACGTCCCGACCTGGGCCATGCTGACCGCAGACCCGGCCTCCCTGCGGGCCCGTGCCGAGCAGCTCGCCCCGCTCATCGGCGACGTCGCCACGGCGGCGCCGACGCGCTCGGTCGTCGGCGGTGGCTCGCTCCCGGGCGTCGAGCTCGACAGCTGGGGCATCACCATCGGACGCGCCGACGTCGACGGGCTGGCGGACGACCTCCGCGCCGGCGACCCGCCGGTCATCGGACGGGTCGACGACGGCCGGCTCGTGCTCGACCTCCGGACCGTGCCGCCCGCCGACGACGACCTCCTCGTCGACCTGGTGCGCGCCGCGCTCGGCGACACCGCAGCGCGCGAGCGCGACGGTGGCGCCGCCTCCGGGGACGTGCAGCGTGCCGAGGACGCGACCGCCTGATGCGGGTCGTCGCCACCGCCGGGCACGTCGACCACGGCAAGTCGACGTTGCTGCGGACGCTCACGGGGATGGAGCCGGACCGCTGGGCCGAGGAGCGCGCCCGCGGCCTCACGATCGACCTCGGCTTCGTGTGGGGCGCGCTCGAGCCGGGGGGCGAGGTCGTCGCGTTCGTGGACGTGCCCGGCCACGAGCGCTTCGTCGGCAACATGCTCGCCGGCGCGGGTGCGGTGCGGCTCGCGCTGTTCGTGGTCGCGGCCGACGACGGCTGGTCCGCGCAGTCGCAGGAGCACCTCGACATCCTCGACCTGCTCGGGGTCGCCGGCGCCGTCGTGGCGATCACCAAGTCGGGGCTCGCCGGCGAGGACCGCGCGCTCGAGGTGGCCGCCGACGTCGAGGAGCGGCTCACCGGGACGAGCCTCGCCGGCGCCCCGATCGTCGTCACCGACGCGCTCGCCGGCACCGGCGTGGACGAGCTCCGCCGGGTGCTCGCGGAGCGACTGGCGGACGTGCCCGCCCCTCCGGACGAGCGCCGGGCGCGGCTGTGGATCGACCGCTCGTTCACGATCGCCGGCGCGGGCACGGTCGTGACCGGCACGCTCGCCGGCGGGGGGCTCGCGGTCGGCGACGACGTCGCGCTCCTCCCGAGTGGGATCTCCGCGCGTGTCCGCGGGCTGCAGTCCCTCGGCGCGTCCGTCGGGACCGTCCGGCCCGGAGACCGCGTGGCCGTGAACCTCTCCGGCGTCGACCGCGACGACGTCGGCCGCGGCGACGCGCTCGTCACCGGCGGGCAGCCGCCCGCGAGCGCGTGGCTCGTGTCCGACACGCTCGACACCGAGGTCCGGGCGCTCCCCGGCCAGGTCGTCGACCGACCCGGCGCGTGGCACCTCCACGTCGGGAGCGCCGAGGTGCGCTGCAGCGTGCACCCGCTCCTCGGCGAGCCCGTCACCGCCGACCGGCCCGGCTACGTCCGGCTCGTGCTGGCGACCCCGCTGCCGGTGCAGACCGGCGACCGCTTCGTGCTCCGCGATGCCGGCCGACGCGCGACCGTCGGCGGCGGCCGGATCGTCGACCCGCGACCGCCCGGGCGCGTGCGGGGCGTGGACCAGCGGCTGGGACGCACCGAGCTCCTCGACGCCGTCCGCGACGCCGACGACCCGGGTGGCCGGCTGGCCGCGCTCGTGGGCGCCTGGGAGGACGCGGCCCCCCTCCCCGACGTGCGGGCGGCCGTCGGCGAGCGCCCCGACGCGCCGCTCCCCGACGGCGTCGTGCGGGTCGCCGGCGTGCTCACGCGTACCTCGGCCCTGGCGCGGTGGCGCTCGGCCGTCGTCACGGCCGCCCGCGCCCACCACGAGGCCACGCCCGCGTCACCCGGCGCCGGTCGGGACGAGCTCGCAGGCGCGGCGGTCGGGGCCGGCTGCCCGACGGTGGAGCTGGCACGCGACGCGGTCGACCTCCTCGCCGGCGCCGGGACGCTCCGCCGCCACGGCACCGCCTACGCCCTGCCCGAGCACGCGCCCGCGGTCGACGAGGCGCTCGCCGAGCGCCGCGAGCGTTTCCTCGCCCTCCTCGGCGGCGAGCCGCTCTCCCCGCCGAAGCTCGCCGACGCCGCGAAGGAGGCCGGCCTCGACCCGGGCGAGACCCAGCGCCTCGTCCAGGCCGGCGAGGTCGTCCGCGCCGGCGACCTCGCCTTCCTCCCCGCCGCCGTCGACGACGCCGTCGCCCGCCTCCGGCAGCTCCAGGACCAGGTCGGCCCCTTCACCGCCGCCCAGGCGAAGGAGGCCTGGGCCACCACCCGCCGCGCCGCCATCCCCCTGCTCGAGCTGCTGGACCGCCGCGGCGTGACGACCTTCGACGGGCAGCTGCGCCGGCTGCGCTGATCCGTCCCGTCCGGTCGTGACGGAAACCCGCCAGGATGCGAGTTTCTGTCTCCGGGACACGCTGAGGCCGAGGGGAACCGCTGCCCGACGGACGGAAACCCGCACAGTGGCGGGTTTCCGTCGCGGGGGCCCGCTACCGACTAGGCATCATCGTGCGGGCCGCCCTGGCGGCGGGCGGCCTTCATCTCGGACTCGTGGAGGTGGCGCACACCACCGGTGAGCTCGTCGCGGAGGCGACGGTCCCACCGCGCCGCACGTTCGTAGAACGTGCCGTCGAAGTCCTCGACGAGCTCGAAGGTCCAGCGGCCCTCGACGGCGTTGCGGCCGAGGTAGTCGCGGCGGAGCTCGCCGGCGAGCTCGGCGTGGCCGGCGTCCTCGAGGAGGGAGATGGCCTCACCGAGGAGGATGTCGGCGCGGCCCATCATCTGGTGGAAGTCGTAGAGCCGGCCGCGGGCGCGGACGACCCACTCGAAGGACTCCGAGGCCCTGCCCACGGCCTCGACGGTCGCGTCGTCCACGCCCTCGGGGCGCTGGTGGCGCTCGTCCGGCTGCTCGGCCATCAGCCGAGCTCGAGGATCGCCTCGATCTCGACGGGGGCGTCGAGCGGGAGCACGGGCACGCCGACGGCGGACCGGGCGTGGACGCCGTTGTCGCCGAGCACCTCACCGAGGAACTCGGACGCGCCGTTGGCGACGAGGTGCTGCTCGGTGAAGGAGGGGTCGGACGCCACGAAGCACGTGAGCTTGACCACCCGCACGAACCCGAGGTCGCCCGCGGCGGCCTTCGCCTGGGCCAGGATGTTGATCGCGGCCTGCCGGGCGAGGCGCTGGCCGGTCTCGAGGTCGACGCCGGCACCGAGCTTGCCCGTGACCTCGAGCTTCCCGTCGACGACCGGCAGCTGGCCGGCGGTCAGCACGAGCGAGCCCGTGCGCGCGAACGGCACGTACGCGGCCGCAGGTGCCGGCGCCTCGGGGAGCTCGACGCCGAGCTCGGCGAGCTTCTCCTCGGGGGAGGCCACCTCAGCCCTCCTGCTTGGGACGCTTGAAGTAGGCGACGTTGTCGGCGACCCCGACGAGCTCCCAGCCCTGGGAGCCCCACTGGTTCAGGATCTGCTGCAGGGCGTGGCTGATGAGCGGGGCGGTCGCGTACTCCCAGATGGTCACGGTGCGTCCTTCGAAGCCGGGCTGGCGGGGTGGAGCGGACAGGACACGTTCCTACCGCAGCGGGCGCACGGCGACCAACCTGCGCCGGGTCCGCCGGCGGGCGGGTGGCGCGGTGCGGGCGGGGATCAGCCGGCGCGCTTGTGCTGGCCCTGCCGCTTCAGGACGACGGTGCGACGGTCGGACTCGCCGAGCCCACCCCAGACCCCGTACAGCTCCTCCTGCCCCAGCGCGTACTCGCGGCACGGCTCGAGGGCGGGACAGCTGCGGCAGATCTCCTTGGCCTCGGCCTCGCGGGCCAGCCGTTCACGCTTGGGCTCGAACCGGTTCGGTCCGAAGAACAGGGTCGCATCGCGCCCGCGACACCGGGCGTCGAGCTCCCAGCCGTCGGGTGCCTCGAAGGAGAAGAGCAAAGACGTGCCCTCGGTTCCCGGAACGGGGTGCGTGGCGGCCCCCCGCTCGCCTCAACTACTGACCCCGCGAACCTACGACCCCCCACCCGGCCTGACTAGCCCTCCCCCGCTTGCTCTCCCCGGCCTACCGCTAGCTCAGGGCTAGCGCCCGCGCCGGCGTCCGGTCCCGCGTCGGGGCCGGTCCCCGGGGCGAACGGCTCGACGAGGACGGTCGCGCCCTCGACGCCGGTGACCTGCACGGGGGTGCCGACCTTGGCGCGCTTGGCCTCGCCGAGCCACCGGGCGCGCCACAGCGCCCCGTCGATGTAGACGTGGCCTTCGGGGTTCAGCACGGAGCGGACGATGCCGGGGCGACCGACGAGGTCCTCGACGACGAGGTCGTCCGGGCCGGCCTGGGCGCGGAGCACCGTCGTCATCACGAACACGAAGAACACGAGCGCGGTCACGGTCGTCGCGGCGACGAGGAGCCCGGGGAGTCCGATCGACGGCGAGTCGTACAGCCACAACGAGCCGGCCACGAACGCCGCGGTCGCGGCGAGCGTGACGGGCCCGAAGCCCGCGATGGCCACGTCCACGGCGAACAGCACGAGCCCCAGGACGAGCAGCGCGACCGCCCACCACGCGACCGGGAGCACGGTCAGCCCGAACACGCCGATGGCGGCCATGATGATCCCGGCCACGCCGGCGACGCCGAACCCGGGCTGGAAGACCTCGAACAGCAGCATCGCGAGGCCGATGACGAGCAGCAGGTAGATGAACACGGGCGTGGTCGCGGCGTGCAGCATCCGGCGCACGAGCCCGAGCGAGTGGAACCGGACGCCGACCTCGTCGCGGCGGATGCGCAGCGTGTGGTCACCGTCGGCGGTGGCGACGGTGACGCCGTCGAGCTCGACCAGCAACGGTTCGAGCCCGTTGGCGATGACGTCGAGCTGGTCGGCCATGTCCTCGGCGAGGACCCCGTCGAGGAGGACGTCGGTCCCGGCGGTGCCCTCGGGCCACCCCGGCACCTCCCCGACCTCCGCGACGTCGGTCGGGATGTCGTCGGCGAGGTCGACCGGGAACACCGGTCCGATGGTCGCGTCGACGGCGGCGGCGCGGAGGTGGGCCCCGGCGAGGAGCAGGAACGCCCCGCCCCGGGCCTCGGCGCCGGCGGCGCGCGGGCCGACGAAGACGACGACCGGCACGGCGCTGGCGTCGATGGCGGCGAGGAGCTCGTCGACGTCCGCGCTCACCACGCCGGGCGAGTCGACCTGCAGCACCACGAGCTCGGAGTCGCGCTCGTTCGCGCCGGCGAGCACGTCGAGGATCTGGTCGGCGACCGGCGGGTCGATGAAGCCGTCCACCGGCAGGATCTCGACGATCCGCGAGGCCTCGTCGAGGTCGTCGCCACCCCCGACCTGGGCACGCGCCGGCGTCGCCACGAGCGTCGCCACCGTCAGGGCCAGGAGGAGGACGAGGAGGAGCCCGCGCGCGACCGCGAGGGGGGAGGAGGTCCCGGCGGGCGGGAGGGAGGAGGTCATGGTGGCCGGAGGGTACCGGTGGCCTCCCCGGCCCCCGAACCCCGGACGGGCGGCGCGGTGGCCCGTCGCGACGGCGCGCACCTACGCTGGCCGCATGCCCGCCGACCCCGTCCCCGCCGTCCCCGCCGCCCTCCCGGCGGTCCCCGACGGCTTCGACGAGCTCCTGTCCGCGAACGTCGCGATCGTCACCGGCAAGGGGGGTGTCGGCAAGACCACGGTCGCGGCGAGCCTCGCGCTCGCCGGGGTGGCGTCGGGTCGCCGCACGCTCCTCGTCGAGGTCGAGGGCCGGCAGAGCTTCAGCCGCACGTTCGGCACGCAGCCGTGGGACTACGACGAGCGCGAGTTCCGGCCCGGCCTGTGGGGTGTCTCGATCGATCCGGCCGACTCGGTCTACGAGTACCTCGAGCTGTTCTACGGCCTCAAGCGCGTGCAGTGGCTGATGGAGAAGTCGAACGCGATCGACTTCGTCACCACCGCCGCCCCTGGCCTGCGCGACCTCCTGCTCATCGGCAAGGTCTACGAGATCGAGGCCCGCAAGCGCGCCGACGGCCGGCGCATGTACGACCTCATCGTCGTGGACGCCCCGCCCACGGGCCGGATCGTGCCGTTCCTGCAGTCGCCCGAGGGCGTCACCGAGATCGTCCGCGTGGGCCCCATCAAGCGCCAGTCGGCCCAGATCGGCGAGATGCTGTCGAACCCGCGCCGGACGCAGGCCTTCCTCGTCACGCTCCTCGAGGAGATGCCCGTCCAGGAGACCGTCGAGGGCGTCGCGGCGCTCTCCGCCGCCGGCATCGCCACCGGTCCGGTCATCGCGAACCAGGTCGTGATGTCGCGGCTGACCGCCGACGAGGCCGGCATGCTCGACAAGCTCGGCGCGACCGGGGTGCAGGAGCGGGCGGCCGCCGCCGGCGCGACGCTCGCGCCCGAGGTCGCCGCGCTCGCGGTCGACCTCAGCGAGGCCCACCGCGAGCGCCTCGAGCTCCAGGCGGATCTCCAGGCACAGGTCGTCGAGCGCACCGGGCTGCCGCTGCTGGCGCTCCCCCAGCTGACCGGGGCCACGTTCGGCACCGACGACCTCACGATCCTCGCGGACTGCCTCGCCGTGCAGGTCGGCGAGCGCGGCCCACGGGCGCGCGAGGCCACCGGCTTCGAGCCCGCCGCGTGGAGCAGGGGCGCAGCCCACCTCCCGGTCGGCCAGGCGCCGCCGCCGGAAGGGGACGCGTGATGGCCCGCGACCACCTCGCCTCCGCCCGCGGCCACGCACTCGACGGCGCGGTCGAGCACGCCTCCATCCTCGTCACGACCGGCGCCGGCGGGGTCGGCAAGACCACGACGGCCGCGGCGCTCGGTCTCGCCGGCGCCCGCGCCGGTCGCCGCACGCTCGTCATGACCATCGACCCGGCGCGCCGCCTCGCGCAGTCGATGGGGCTCGACACGCTCGCGAGCGAGCCGCAGCAGGTCGACCTCGGGTCGATGGGCGCCTTCGACGGCGACGACGAGGCCGGGGAGGCCGGTGAGCTGTGGGCGATGATGCTCGACATGGAGTCGACGTTCGACCAGCTCATCGACCGCCACGCCTCGGACCGCAAGAGCGCCGAGACGATCAAGAACAACCGCATCTACCAGACCCTGTCGTCCACGCTCAGCGGGACGCAGGAGTACATGGCGATGGAGAAGCTCCACGAGCTGCACGAGGACGGCTCGTGGGACCTCCTCATCATCGACACGCCACCGACGCGGAGCGCGCTCGACTTCCTCGACGCTCCGAAGCGGATGACGAGCTTCCTCGAGGGCCGGCTCCTGTCCCTGCTCATGCGCCCCGGGATGGCCGCCGGCAAGGGCTACCTGCGAGCCGTGGGGTTCGGTGCCACCGGGTTCATGAAGATCGCCGGCAAGGTCACCGGGATGGAGCTCCTCAACGACCTCGGCGAGTTCTTCCGCAACTTCGAGGGCATGTACGCCGGCTTCAAGGAGCGCGCGGACGCGGTGCTGCGCCTGCTCCAGCGCCCCGACTCGCTGTTCGTGGTCGTGACGACGCCCCAGCCGCCACCGCTGCGGGAGGCCCACTTCTTCCTCGAGCGCCTCGAGCAGGAGGGCCTCCACACCGCCGGCGTGGTCGTGAACCGGCTCTCGGTGGACTGCGACGCGGCGCCGCCGGACGAGGTGCTGCGCGACGCCGCCAAGGCACAGCCCGACGACCTCGAGGGTCGCGCCGTCGCCGGCGTGCTGCGCCTCCTCGCCGACGTCCGCAACCTCGCGGCACGCGAGCGGCGCGACGTGGAGGCGGCGCTGTTCGGGATGCGCCTCCCCGCGCTGGTGGAGGTCCCGCTCCTCCGCTCGGACGTCCACGACCTCACGACGCTGCGCCACATCGCCGACGCGCTCACCTCGACCGATCCCGCCCGCCTCGCCAGCTGACCGCCGAGGGAACATGACCGACCAGCCGACCCCTGACGACGCCCCGCAGCCCGACGCGGACACCGCCGCGGCCACCGACACGGGCCCGGCGCCCGACACGGGCGCACCGGACCGGCCGCAGCCGACCGGCGCCGAGGACGACGGTCGGCGGGACCGCACGCCCGGTGCCGCACTCGCCGAGATCGCGGGAGCGCCGTCGCTCCCGCCGCCGCCGAAGCGCACCGGCGTGTTCCTCGACCCGGACGACCTGCGCGAGCACGTCGGGGCGCTGCTGCGCACCTTCCTCGGTGGCTACCAGGTCGACGCGTGGGGCAACTTCACCTTCACCCACGAGGACGCGCGCGTCTTCGTGACGGTCGGGGCGTCACCGATCGGGCCCCAGGTGGGGGTGTTCTCGGTGACGAACCTCGACGTCGAGCTGAGCCCGCAGCTCGGGGGGTTCCTGCTCACGACGAACCACAAGCTCGGGTTCGGGTCGTTCAGCTTCGACCCCGACAACGACGCGGTGTGGCTTCGGCACACCCTCCTCGGGACCACCCTCGACGGGCCCGAGCTGCAGTCCGCCGTGGCCGCGGTCGCGTCGACCGCCGCGCACTTCGACGACATCATCCGCGACCGCTTCGGGGGACGCGCCTTCGCCGACGCCCCCCGTGACGTGCAGGACGCGACGAAGCCGCCCGACCCCACCAGCGACGGCGGGGACCCCTCCGGCGGTCATCCGAACGCGTCGGGCTACCTCTGAGCGGAGGTCAGCTGGCGGTCGCGAGGAGCCGGCGCTGGTACGCGCGGCGCTGGCGCTCCGTCAGCCCGCCCCAGACGCCGAAGTCGATGGCGTTGTCGAGCGCGTAGCGCAGGCACTGCTCCTTCACGTCGCAGCGGCCGCACACGGCGATCGCCCGTCGTGCCTGCGCCGCCCCGCGGACGAAGAACTGATCGGGGTCGAGGCCCCGACAGCGCGCCTGCTCGGACCAGTCGTTCTCGGACTCTGTCACCCCGGTGTCTCCCTGTTCGTGCACCCCCGACCACGCAACGGTACGGAGCGTGACGCTCCGACCCCATAGCCCGGTCTGAGGGTTCGTGCACGTTGAGCCGGACTAGTCCGTCCGCAGCTGCGGGCCCGAGGCACCCGCCCGCCACCGGTCACCATCGACCGACCGGGGTACCCTCACGCGCGAGACGCGCCCTGCGTGGCGCCTGCCCCACCTCGTCCCTCATCCCCTCGCGAAGGCCTGGCGTGACCGCGCACGACCCCGACGGCCGCGTGACCGCACTGCTGGTCCGCTTCGTCCTGCTCGCGCTCGTCATCGGCGGGACCGGGGCGCTGGTCGGCACGATGTTCCTCCCCACCGCGGTCGCGGTCGCCTCGATGGTGTCGACCGCCGAGCAGGACGTCTTCGACGTGCCGCCGCTCCCCGAGGGCGAGCCGCTGGTGCAGAACTCGTTCGTGTACGCCGCCGACGGCAGCGAGATCGCGGAGCTGAACTACCAGGAGAACCGCGTCCTCGTGACGCTCGACCAGGTGCCCGAGGTGGCCAAGAACGCCGTGATCGCCACCGAGGACGCGACGTTCTGGGAGCACAACGGCGTCAACCACCGCGCCATCGTCCGCGCCGCGGTCGCCAACGCCCGCGCCGGCGACATCACCCAGGGCGGGTCGACGATCACCCAGCAGTACGTCAAGAACGCCTACCTCACGACGGACCAGACCCTCAACCGCAAGATCAAGGAGGCGATGTACGCCGTCGAGCTCGAGAAGCGCCACACGAAGGAAGAGATCCTCGAGCGCTACCTCAACCACACCTACTTCGGCTCCGGCGTCTACGGCATCGGCACCGCCGCCGAGCGCTACTTCTCCAAGGCCGTCGAGGACCTGACCCTCGCCGAGGCCGCGGTCCTCGCCGGCGTGATCCGCTCCCCCGAGGGCAACAGCCCGCTGCGCGACCCCGAGAACGCCCTGCGCCGTCGCAACGTCGTGCTCGACCAGATGGCGATCAACGGCTACGTCACCGCCGAGCAGGCCGAGGCCGCGAAGGCGCTCGACCTCGGCCTGGCGCCGAAGGAGCCGGCACCGCCCGCGAACCCCTTCTGGGTCGACTGGGTGACCCGCCTCCTCATCAACGAGCCCGCCGCGGACGCCCTCGGGTCCCAGCTGGACGCGCTCGCGACCATGGGGGAGACCCAGGAGGAGCGCGTGGCCGCCGTCTTCCAGGGGGGCCTGCGGATCCACACCACGCTCGACCCCGAGTTCCAGGCGATGGCCGAGGAGTCGCTGGTCGAGCACCTCACCTACGAGGGCGAGTCCCCCGAGGAGATCGCCCAGGAGCCGTTCGGCGGACTCGTGTCGGTCGAGCCCGGGACGGGTGCCATCCGCACGCTCGCGGTGGGGCCGCGGGAGTTCGGCGCCTGCGACGAGCCCATCGGGCTCGACGCCGAGGGCCGGCAGCTGTGCGACAAGACGAAGTTCAACCCGCTCGTCCCCGCCGACGAGGGTTCGGCCCGCGTCGGTCGCCAGCCGGGCTCCTCGTTCAAGCCCTTCGTGGTCGCCGCGGCGCTCGAGCAGGGCATCCCCCCGGGCTGGCAGGTCGACGCGACCGGTCCCGCGACCATCCCCGGCTGCGACAACGGCGCCGACTGGGAGGTGAACAACAGCGGCGGTGACGGCCTCCGCGACATGTACTCGGGCGTGCAGGCCTCGAGCAACGTCTTCCACGCCATGCTCATCGAGGAGACCGGGCCCGCCAACGTCGTCGACATGGCGACGCGGCTCGGCATCCGGCGCTCGCCGCTGCCTGCCGAGTGCGCCCTCGCGCTCGGTGCCGTCGAGGTGTTCCCGCTCGAGATGGCGGCCGCGTACGCGACGCTCGCGAACGGCGGCGAGTACTGCGCCCCGTTCGCGATCACGCGCATCGAGGACCGCGAGGGCAACCTCCTCTACGAGCACAGCACCGACTGCGAGCAGGTCATCGACAGCTCGGTCGCCGACCGCGTCGTCGACATCATGGCGGGACCCGTCTCGGCCGGCGGGACCGCGCCCATCGCCAACCTCGGCCGGTGGCCGACGCGCGGCAAGACCGGGACGACCAACGACTACCGCGACGCGTGGTTCGTCGGCTACGTGAAGCAGCTCGCGACCGCGGCCTGGATCGGGTACGAGAACGGCGTCGTCACCTACGACTGCGAGGCCAACCCCGACAAGTGCGCCGCCGAGGACAGTGACTGCTTCGACGTCTCCCCCGAAGGCACCACCCGGCGGTGCGTCGAGACCCGGCTCCTCCGCAACGTGACCATCGCCGGCACGAGCTACAAGCGCGTCTTCGGCGGCACCATCCCGGCACCGATGTGGAAGACGTACATGGAGCGGGCCGTCGAGCGCTTCGAGCCGGCGTCGTTCCCGCGGCCGGGCCCGCTCCCCGCCGCGACCGTTCCCGACCTCCTCGCGGCCGGGTCCATCGACGAGGCCGAGGAGCTCGCCGAGGCGGCCAAGCTCCACGTCGTCCCGCAGACGGTGGACCACTACGAGCCGGCCGGCACGTTCGTCGCGCAGGACCCCGCCCCCGGGTCACGGGTCCCCGCCGGCCGCGCGATCGTCCTGCAGGTCAGCAACGGCACCGCTGAGCGGCCGGTCATCCCGTCCGTCGTCGGCCTGCGTCGGGCAGCGGCCGAGCAGGTGCTGACCGACGCGGGGTACGCGTACGAGGTCGTGCTCGTCGACACGACCGCCGCCGTCGACGACGGCGTCGTGGTGAACCAGTCGCCGAACGGCGGCACCGCCGTCGAGGGCGACGACCCCGTGGTGGTCGTGATCGAGGTCGGCCGTCTCGTCGAGGGCGGCGGCGACGACGGCGACCCGGGCGACGAGCCCAGCGACCCCGCCGAGGACCCGGTCGAGCCGGAGCCGTCGCCGACCACCACCGAGCCGCCTCCGGACGACGGGGGCGGCAACAACGGCAACGGGAACGGCAACGGCAACGGGGGCGGGGGCTGAGCACGCACCCGGTCGTCCGCGGGCTGGCGGCCGTGACGGCCGCCGGTGCGGCGTGCGTCGCCTACGGCGTCGTGCTCGAGCGTCGCTGGTACCGACTGCGCCACCTCGCCATCCCCGGCGCCCTCCGGACGCCGGGCGAGCTCACGATCCTGCACATCAGCGACATCCACCTCTCGCCGGGGCAGGACCACCGGGCGGCGTTCCTCGCCGAGCTCGCCGGCGAGCACTACGACCTCGTCGTCGCCACCGGGGACCTCCTCGGCGACGTCGGGATGGAGGACGCCACCGTCGGGGCGATGGCACCCCTCACCGCGGACGGCACGCCGGGCCTCGTGGTCCTGGGCTCCAACGACCTCTTCGGCCCGACCCCGAAGAGCCCGCTGCTGTACTTCACCAGCCCCGGCACACGTCGGTACGGGCACCGCCACGACACCGAGCGCATGCTCCGCGGGCTCGCGGCTCTGGGCTACCGGACGCTCCGCAACGACCGGACCACGGTCGAGACCGCCGCCGGGACGGTGGCGGTCGGCGGGATCGACGACCCGCACCTCGACCCGACCCGCCTGCCCGGACGCGAGCGCATCGCGGTCGACGCACCCGACGCGGCGCTCCACCTCGGTCTCGTGCACGCGCCGTACCGCGCGGCGCTCGACCTGATGGTCGACGCCGGACACGACCTCGTCCTCGCCGGCCACACCCACGGAGGCCAGGTGCGCCTCCCGGGCATCGGGGCGCTCACCGCCAACTGCGACCTCCCGCTGGACCAGGCCCGCGGGCTGTCCCGCTGGGGGCCCAGCGCCCTGCACGTCTCGCCCGGCCTCGGGCACTCGCCGTACGCGCCGTTCCGCTTCGCGTGCCGCCCCGAGGCGACCCTGCTCCACCTCGCCGGCGCCTCCTGACGGCCGCGCCGGACTCGCGTCCCTCCGGAGCCCTGGGGTACCCTCCCGTCCGCTCCGCCCGAGGAGCATCGACCCACACCGGGATGTAGCGCAGCTTGGTTAGCGCGCCTCGTTCGGGACGAGGAGGCCGCCGGTTCGAATCCGGCCATCCCGACCACCAGGGTCACCACGAGGGCGCGGTCCGCGACGGACCGCGCCCTCGTGCGTGCAGCACGGCCATCCCTCGTGCGTGCAGCACGGCCACCCCTCGTGCGTGCAGCACGGCCACCCCTCGTGCGTGCAGCAGCGCCGTGGCTAGGGTGGCGGCGTGACGATGGACCCCGGGCACGCGACCGAGAAGCGACGGACGGCCTCGCTGTCGATCGTCGTCAACGTCCTCCTGCTCGCCGTGAAGGTCGTCGTCGGCGTGCTGACGGGCTCGGTCGCCCTGTGGGCGTCCGCGGCCGACAGCCTGCTCGACCTGTCCGCGTCGACCTTCGCGTACGTCGGTGTCCGGATCGGGTCACGGCCCCCCGACGACACCCACGCCTACGGACACGAGAAGTTCGAGTCGCTGTCGAGCCTCGTCCAGCTCGGCCTCCTGTTCGTCACCGTCGGGGTCATCGCGGCGGAGGCGTGGGACCGCCTCCGCGGCGAACCGAGCGTCGAGACGCCGGCCTACGGGATCGCGGTCATCATGCTCGCGCTGGCCGTGGACCTCTGGATCAGCCGGCGGCTCCGGCGCGTCGCCGAGCGCACCGGCAGCCAGGCGCTCCTCGCCGACGCGCTGCACTTCTCCACCGACGTGTGGTCGAACGTCGCGGTCCTCGTGGGGCTCGCGGCGGCGGCGGCCGGCTTCCCGCTCGGCGACCCGATCGCCGCCTTCGTCGTGGCGTTCCTCGTGGCCGTGACCGCGATCGAGCTGCTGCGCGACACGGCCGGGGTGCTCACCGACGCGGCGCCGGACCCCGAGACGGTCCGGCGGCTCGAGGAGGCCATCACCTCGTTCCCGGCCGTCGAGGACCACCACACGCTCCGGGCGCGGCTCGTCGGCTCCCGGATCTTCCTCGACGTGTGCGTGGAGCTCGATCCGGCGTTGACCTTCCAGCGCGCCCACGACCTGTCGCACGAGATGCAGGAACGGCTCCGTACGGCCGTCCCGGAGGTCGCCGACGCCGTGATCCACTTCGAGCCGGCGGGCCACCCGCCGTCCCAGGACGACGCCCACCACGCCCACGGGTTCGACGCCCTGAGCATCCGGCTGACCGACGCCGACCGCGACGAGCAGGGATGACCCGGATGGACCTCGCGACCTTCCAGCGCACGATCCGCGACACCTACGGCGACCGCGACCGCGAACGCGGCATCGACGCCACGTTCGGCTGGTTCGTCGAGGAGGTCGGTGAGCTGTCGCGGGCGCTGCGCCGCGAGGGTCACGACGAGCGGATGCTCGAGTTCTCCGACGTCCTCGCCTGGCTCGTCACGCTCGCCGACCTCTCGGGGGTCGACCTCGCGGAGGCGGCCGAGCGCTACGCCGACGGCTGCCCGAAGTGCGGGGCGATGCCGTGCCGGTGCGGCGGCCACCCGCGTGCGCCGCAGCCGCCCCGGTCGTAGGTCACGAGGGGAGCGGGACCCCCGCGCCGACGAGGATGTCCGCCGTGCGGGCCGCGAAGGACGCGAGCTGACCGCGGGAGAGGTTGCTGCCGGGGGAGAACTGACCGGCGGCCGTGCCCCTGGCGATGCCGACCTGCGCCACGAGGTTGATGCGCTCCTCGTGGACGTTGCCGTCGTCGTCGCCGAAGTGGTCGGAGAGCGCCGGGTCCCCGAGCTCGAACCAGTCGCGGTAGGTGTTGGCGAGGAAGGTCGCCATCTGGGCGCGGCTGAGGTTGGCGTTCGGGCGGAAGGTCCCGTCGGTGAACCCGCCGGCGATGCCGGCGCTCACGACGCGGTTGATGGCCGCCTCGTAGCGGTGGCCGTCGTCGTCGTCGAAGTGGTCGCGGGTGGCGGCGGGGAGGGGCTCGCCGGCGGCCGACGCCAGACGGTCGATCACGGCCGCCATGAACCCGCGGTTGGCGAGGTCGCTCTGGCCGAAGATGCCGTCGACGGCGTCGGTCGTCGTGATCACGCCCCACCACGTCATGCAGTCGATCGCGCCGGCGTGGGTGCCGGAGGCGGTGTCACCGAACACGACCCGGGGGAAGGAACCCTCGGGGCAGGCGGCCGTGTCGTACGGCGCGGGCGCCGCTGCGGGGGCGCCGTAGCTCGTCCCCGGGGCGGTTCCCGTGACCTTGCGGAAGTTCGCGGTCAGGTACATCGCGTAGCCGGAGCCGCTGGGAGTGATCGAGATCCCGAGGCCCATCTGGTCGTAGGTGCCGGAGAGGATGTTGTCGCGGTGACCGGGCGAGTCCATCCAGGCCTGGAAGATGCGGCGCGACGCGGCGTCGACGGTCGCGTCGTCGAGGTTCGACATCGTGATGAAGGCGACGTTCTCGCCCACGGTCGACCAGCAGCACAGCTGCTTCGAGAAGTCCGGGTTGTGGAACATCCGCAGCTCGGCCGCCTGGCGGTCGGACCACGAGCGGGCGACGTCGCGGATGTCGGTCCAACCGGTCACGGGGGCGACGGCGGGGAGCGCGTAGCCGAACCTCGAGGGGTCCTTGCGCGCCTCGTGGTGCAGGGCGAGGACGATCGCCTCCGCCTCGAGCTCCGGCGTCGTGCGCGTCCGGGCGGCCGCCTGGGCGGGAGCGACGGCGAGCGTCGCGGAGACGACGAGAGCCGCGAGGAGGATCGTCAGCAGGCGGGTCGCGGCGTGCGGCGCGGCGGTGGTCACGGATACCTCGGGGAGTGATGACAGAGCGACGTAACGTGATGGTCGGCGGCATGGCCCACTTCCTGTAGTCATCGCAGTACGGCTCGCGTCTGCCGTGCGGATGGTGAACACGCTCGGTCACAGCCCCGTCACTCAGCGATTCAAGTTTCGTTGACGGGACGACGATGGCTAGAGGTGACTAGCCCGAACGGGCCATCTCAGGGACCGAACGGAGTACCCCGATGGGAGCCTGGATCACGCCGACCGCCGTCGAGCGGTTCCGCCGCCACCTCCCGGAGCTCGTCGTGGTCCTCGGCGTGATCGCACTCCTCCACCGGACCGGCCTGGTCGTCGACCAGCCGGCCTGGCTCGTGCCGCTGCTGCTGGTGCTCGGCGCCGGCGTGATCAGCGCCGCCTACAGCCGCTGGGGGACCGACGCCGACGCGGCGGGGATCCGGCTCCGCGCCCTCGTCCAGGTCTGGGTGCTGACCGTCATCACCTACGCGACCGGGTGGGGCTTCGCGCTCGCGATGGTCCAGCTCTTCGCCGTCGCGGACAACGTCAAGTACTCCGGGTCGCGTGCGGTCCGTCCCGTCCTCGGCTGGGCCGTCGCCGGCATCGTCGTCGGGCAGCTCGCGATCGTCGCCGGCCTCCTCCCGTCCGCGATCGACCCGACCGCCGGCCACACTCTCGCCGTCTTCTCCGCGCTCGTGCTGGTCCTCGTCGGGGGACGCATCGGCCGCATGACCGTCGCCAAGGAGGAGGTGGAGGCGGAGCTCTCCGGCTCCGAGACCCGCTTCCGCTCGCTCGTCCAGCAGTCCTCGGACGTCATCATGGTCATCGGCGGCGCCCAGGTGACCTACGTCAGCCCCTCGGTCAGCCGGGTGATGGGCTACGGGGAGGACGAGGTCCTCGGCAACCAGTACCTCGACCTCGTCCACCCCGACGACCGCCAGTCCGTCGTCGACTTCGTGGTCTCGCTCATGGACACCCCCGGCGCGACCGGGCTCATCGAGTGCCGTCTGCTCCACGCGGACGGGCGCTGGATCACCTTCGAGTCCAACTGCCACAACCTCCTCCACGACCCACAGATCGCCGGCTTCGTGACGACCGGCCGGGACATCTCGGACCGCAAGGCGCTCGAGTCCGAGCTCGAGCACCGCGCCTTCCACGACGCCCTCACCGGCCTCGCGAACCGCGCCCTCTTCCGCGACCGCGTCGAGCACACCCTCGCCCGGAGCGGCCGCGAGACCGACCTCAGCTACGGCGTGCTCTACGTCGACCTCGACAGCTTCAAGGCGATCAACGACACCCTCGGCCACGCCGTCGGGGACGGGGTCCTCAACCACGTCGCCGACCTGCTCCGCGAGTGCATCCGCGACGTCGACACCGCCGCCCGCCTCGGCGGCGACGAGTTCGCCATCCTCCTCGACGGCATGAAGGACCAGTCCGGCGCCGCCCGGGTCGCCTCCCGCATCCTCGAGGGCCTGAAGCGCCCCGTGACCATCCGTGGGCACGAGGTGCAGGTGGACGCCAGCATCGGCATCGCGATCGCCGAGCCGGGTCAGGACGCCGAGACGTTCCTGCGCAACGCCGACATCGCGATGTACATGGCCAAGAGCGCCGGCAAGGGCACCTACGAGATCTTCGAGCCCTCCATGCACCTCCAGGTCGTCGAGCGGCTGACGATGGAGGCCGACCTCCAGCACGCCGTCGACCGCGGCGAGTTCGTCCTCCACTACCAGCCGATCGTCGAGCTCACCGACGGCACGATCCGCGGGGTCGAGGCGCTCGTCCGCTGGAACCACCCCGAGCGCGGCATGGTCTCGCCGGCGGAGTTCATCCCGCTCGCCGAGGAGACGGGGCTCATCATCCCGATGGGCCGCTGGATCCTGCGCGAGGCGTGCCGGCAGGTCACCGACTGGCAGACGCGGTTCGACACCGAGCCGCCGCTGTCGGTCAGCGTCAACGTCTCGATGCGGCAGTTCTCGCACGGCGACATCGTCCGCGACGTCCGCGAGGCTCTCGAGGAGTCCGGGCTCGCACCGGGGAGCCTCACGCTCGAGCTGACCGAGTCGGCCCTGGTCCAGGACACCGACGCCACCATCCGGCTCCTCCGCCAGCTCAAGGCGCTCGGGGTCCGGCTCGCCGTCGACGACTTCGGCACCGGCTACTCCTCGCTCGCCTACCTCCAGCGCTTCCCGCTCGACGTGCTCAAGATCGACCGCTCGTTCGTCGAGGGCATGGTCAACGGCTCGCAGAGCCCGGCGCTCGTCCGCGCGATCGTCGAGATCGGCCACTCGCTCCAGCTCGAGACCGTGGCCGAGGGCATCGAGCACGACGAGGAGCTCACCCAGTTCCGGGCGCTGCACTGCAGCCTCGGCCAGGGCTACCTGTTCGCCCGCCCCGGCGCCCACGACACGATCGAGCACCTCATCGCGGAGCGCGCCCGGGTGGGGGTCGAGACGATCCTCATCCCCGAGGCGGTGGTCGAGCTCCCTGCGGACGCCAAGCGGGGCTCGTGACGGGCTAGTCCGAACGGGCCACGACGGTCGGCACGACGGCGGGATAAGGCTCGATGCCCCACCTGCCGACACCTCCAGGGAAGGTCCGGCTCCCCTGGGCCTCCTCCCGTCCCCAGGAGCACCCGATGTCGCCGTCCCCGCGGTCGTTGGTGCGGTGGGTGCGACGCCACCCCGAGCTGGCCGCGCTGCCCGTCGGCCTCCTCCTCCTGGCGAGCCTCGGCTTCAGCTTCTCGGTGAGCCTGGCCGAGCTCGGCGGGCTCGTCCTGGCGACCGGCACGGTGTTCGTCGGGGCCTCGAGGCTGTGGTCGGGTGACCGTCAGGGCGAGGGGCTCCACTACCGACTCGTGACCCAGGTCTTCGCGCTCGGGATCCTGGCCTACGCGACCGGCTGGGGGGCCGCGCTCTCGCTCGTCTTCGTCGTGGCCGTCGCTGACAACGTCCGCCAGTCCGGCTCCTCGGCCGCGCGCCTCGCGTTCGACTGGAGCCTCGTCGCGATCGCCGCAGGCCAGCTCGCCATCCAGCTCGACGCCATCCCGAGCCTCATCGAGGTCCCCGCGGTCCACGGCGTGGCCGTCATCGGGGCGCTCGTCCTGGGCGTCGTGGCCTCCCGCATCCACCTCCTCACCTCCCGCATGGAGCAGGCGGAGGCCGACGTGAGCGCCAGCGAGCGACGCTTCCGGGCACTCGTCGCGCGGTCCTCCGACGCCACTTTCGTGATCGACCGCGACGGCACGATCACCTACCAGTCCCTGTCGGCCGTCGACGTCCTCGGCGTCGACGACGGCGCACTCCTCGGTGCCAGCCTCACCGATCTCGTGCACCCCGACGACCGCGTCCGGGTGATCAAGGAGGCCGGGGCGCTCCTCACCGGCAGCGGCCGCGGGCTCATCGCGTGCCGTCTGCGTCGCGGGGACGGTCGCTACATCGACGTCGAGTCGAACTGCCACGACCGCACCGAGGACCCCGACGTCCGCGGCGTCGTCGTGAACACCCGCGACGTCAGCGAGCGCAAACAGCTCGAGGCGATGCTCCACCACCGGGCGTTCCACGACGAGCTCACGGGCCTCGCGAACCGCCACCTCTTCCGTGACCGGGTCAGCCACGCGGTGTCCCGGTCCCACCGGCACCCCGCGCCCTTCGGCGTCCTGTTCCTCGACCTCGACGGGTTCAAGGGCGTCAACGACACCCTCGGCCACCAGGCCGGCGACGCGCTCCTCAAGGTCGTGAGCGAGCGCCTGCTGGAGGCCATCCGCGACCACGACACGGCGGCGCGCCTCGGTGGCGACGAGTTCGCCATCCTCGTCGAGGATCTCTCGGCCGAGTCCGACGCCGCCCGCGTCGCCGAGCGCATCCTCGACAGCCTGCGGCTGCCGATCCCGGTCGCCGGCACGACGGTCCGCATCGGCTGCTCCATCGGCATCGCGATCAACGAGCGCGTGATCCCGACGCCCGACACCTCGACCCGCGGCGTCACCGACGCCCTCCTCCGCGACGCCGACATCGCGATGTACATCGCCAAGGGCGCCGGCAAGGGCCGCTACGAGATCTTCGAGCCCTCGATGCACGTCGAGGTCGTCGAGCGCCTCCAGCTCGAGCGCGACCTCCAGCGGGCGCTCGAGGAGGGCCAGCTCGTCCTCCACTACCAGCCCATCGTCACGCTCGCGGACGCCGGCATCGTCGGGGTCGAGGCGCTGCTGCGCTGGGACCATCCCGAGCGCGGGATCATCGCGCCCGCCACCTTCATCCCGCTCGCCGAGGAGACCGGCCTCATCGTCCCCATCGGCCGGTGGGTCGTCCGGGAGGCCTGCCGCCAGGTCAAGGAGTGGCAGGACCGCTACCCCGACGCGGTGCCGCTGCGGGTGAGCGTCAACGTCTCGCCGACCCAGATCCAGCGCGGCGACGTGACCCACGACGTCGCGGTGGCGCTCTCGACCTCGGGGCTCGACCCGTCGTGCCTCACCCTCGAGATCACCGAGTCGGCCCTGATGTCCGACACGGACCGGGTCGTCCGCATCATGAACGAGCTCAAGGGCCTCGGCGTGTCGCTCGCCGTCGACGACTTCGGCACCGGCTACTCGTCGCTCGCGTACCTGCAGAACTTCCCGTTCGACGTGCTGAAGATCGACCGCAGCTTCATCGACGGGCTGACGAGCGGGGCGCAGTCGCCGGCGGTCGTCCGGGCCATCATCGAGCTCGGCCGGTCGCTCGAGCTCGACACGATCGCCGAGGGCATCGAGTTCGACGAGCAGCTCGACCGCTTCCGCGAGCTCCGGTGCAACCTCGGGCAGGGCTACCTCTTCGCCCGCCCCGCGGCCGCCGCCGACCTCGAGCTCATCCTGGCCGACCGCGAGGTCGCCGCGGCCCAGGTCCGGATCGTCCTCCCCGACTGACCTCGGCCTACTCGGCGGCGACGAGCTCGGCGATCTGGACGGTGTTGAGGGCGGCGCCCTTGAGGAGGTTGTCGCCCACGACGAACAGGTTGAGGCTCCTGGGGTCGCCGAGGTCCTCGCGGACGCGGCCGACGAGCACCTCGTCGCGCCCCGCCGACCCGAGCGGGGTCGGGTAGTCGAGCTCCTCGCCGTCCTTGCCGATGCCGTCCTCGACCTCGAGGCCGGGCGCGCCGGCGAGGGCGGCCATCGCGGCGTCGCGCGACACCTCGGAGCCGAAGGTGAGGCGCGCCGCGATCGAGTGCCCGACCAGGACCGGCACGCGCACGCAGGTCGGCGACACGCGCAGGTCGTCGATGTGGAGGATCTTGCGCGACTCGTTGACGAGCTTCCACTCCTCGTCGGTGTAGCGCTCGTCGGTGAAGCTGCCGCAGTGGGCGAGCACGTTGAACGCGATCGCCTTGGAGAACTTCTCGGGCTCCACGGTCGACTCGACGTCGATCCCGCGGATGCGCATCTCGTCGGCACGGTCGATGAGCTTCTTCGCCTGCTCGATCAGCTCGGTGATGCCGGACTGCCCGGCGCCGCCGGCCGCCTGGTACGAGGTCGCGACCATCTCGCGCAGGTCGAAGGCGTCGTGGAGCGGCTTGGCGGCGACCATCAGCACCATCGTCGTGCAGTTCGGGTTCGCGATGATGCCCTTGGGTCGCCGGCGGGCGTCCTCGGGGTTCACCTCCGAGACGACGAGCGGGACGTCGGGGTCCATCCGGAACGCCGAGGAGTTGTCGACGACGATGGCGCCCTGCTCGGCCGCGACCGGGCCCCACTCCCTCGACGTCGACCCGCCGGCGCTGAAGAGCGCCACGTCGACACCGTCGAAGACCTCCGGCGACAGCGCCCGGACCGTGACCTCGCGGTCCTTCCAGGGGAGCTTCTTGCCGGCGGAGCGCTCGGAGGCGACGAAGACGGGGTCGCCGGCGACGGGGAAGCCTCGGGTGTCGAGGAGGCGTCGCAGCTCCTCGCCGACGGCGCCGGTGGCGCCGACGACCGCGACGCGGAGACCCTGCTCGGAGTTCGTCATGCGCCCTGCTCCGCGTCGATCATCCCGTCGCTCAGGTCGAAGGCGTCGTGGATGGCACGGACGGCGGTCTCGACGTCGGCGCCGTCGACCACGACGGAGACGCGGATGGTGGAGGTGGAGATCATCTCGATGTTCACGCCCGCGTCGGACAGCGCGGAGAACATCCGCGCGGCGATGCCCGGGTGGGTCTTCATGCCGGCGCCGACGAGCGACACCTTCGCGATCGAGTCGTCGATGTCGATGCCCGTGGCGCCGATCTCGTCCGACAGCGCGGACAGGACCTCGTCGGCCCGCTTGGTCTCGCCCTTCGGGAGCGTGAACGTCATGTCGGTGACGCCCTCGGCCGAGACGTTCTGCACGATCATGTCGATGTTGACGTTGGCGTCGGCGAGCGAGGTGAACACCCGCGCCGCGACACCCGGCTTGTCCGGCACGCCCTTGAGCGTGAGCTTGGCCTCCGACGTGTCGTGGGCGACACCCGAGATGATCGCGTCTTCCACCTTGTCCTCCTCCGGGACCACCCAGGTGCCCTGCGAGTAGCTGAACGACGAGCGGACGTGGATCTTCACGCCGTAGTTGCGGCCGAACTCGACCGAGCGGACCTGCAGCACCTTCGCACCCTGCGCGGCGAGCTCGAGCATCTCCTCGAAGGAGACGTGGTCGAGCTTGCGGGCGTCGGGGACGATGCGCGGATCGGCGGTGAACACCCCGTCGACGTCGGTGTAGATCTCGCACACGTCGGCGCCGAGCGCGGCGGCCAGTGCGACGGCGGTCGTGTCCGAGCCACCGCGGCCGAGGGTCGTGACGTCCTTGGTGTCCTGCGACACGCCCTGGAAGCCGGCGACGATCACGACGTCGCCCTCGTCGAGCGCCTCGCGGACCCGGCCGGGGGTGATGTCGACGATGCGGGCCTTGCCGTGGCGCGCGTCGGTGATGATCCCCGCCTGCGAGCCCGTGAACGAGCGCGCGGGGACGCCGAGCTCGTGCAGCGCCATCGCGACGACCGCCATGGAGATGCGCTCGCCGGCGGTGAGCAGCATGTCGAGCTCGCGCCCCGGCGGGTCGTCGGAGATGTCCTCGGCCATCGAGATGAGCTCGTTGGTGGTCTTGCCCATCGCGGAGACGACGACCACCACCTGGTGGCCGGCGCGCCGCGTCCGCGCGATGCGGTCCGCGACGCGCTTGACGCGGTCGACGTCACCTACGGAGGTGCCGCCGTACTTCTGGACGACGATCACGGCGCTCGCTTCCTGATCGGGGCGCGACGGCCCTGGGCGCTCGAACGGCGATGGTACGGGCCGCGGCCGCCCTGTCGGCAACCTCGTCCCGGCCGTCGTCCGGGGTGGGCGTAGGCTCCGGGGCGTGACCGCCTCGACCCCGCCCCTCCCGCTCCGCTCCCGCGCCGGCGTGGCGCTGACGCTCCTCGCGTCGGGCGCGCAGGTCCTGGCCGCGTTCCACCACTGGCACCCGGACGGCGACGTGGTCGCCGTCGACCTGGCGCTGCGGACGCCCGCATCGCCGCTCGGGAGCGTGGGGGTCCTGCTGCTGGTGCTGGCCGCCGTCCCTGCGCTCGCCGCCCTCGCCATCCCGAGCGGCTGGCCGCGTGGCCTCTCGGCCTTCGCGACCGGCGTGCTCGTGCTGGCGTGGGTGGGGCTCGGGCCGGTGGGGCCGGTGGCGACCGGCGTGTGGCTCGCCGCCGGCGCCGTCTGTGGCCACCTGGTGGCCGCCGCCCTCGCCCGCTGACGCGACGTTCGCATCGACGTGTTCGGGCTGAGCCGCAACGAGTCGATGCGAACTCGGGGCGTCAGGGGGTCCCGGCGGGGGGCGTGGCGAGGCGGAAGACGGGCCGGCCGGTGTCGTCGAGGTACAGGAAGTTCACGTGCACGGTGCTGCCGAGCCGCCACGGGCCCGAGGTCGTGGTCAGACCGTGCTCGTCGACCTCGAGCCGGCCCCGCTCCCCCTTCGGCAGATCGAGCAGCCGCTCGGCGGTGACGAAGCCCGCCAGCCCGAGCCGGGGGATGCGGATCTTGATGCCGTTCGCCGTGAGCCCGGTCACGATCGCCGGCTCCGGCGCGTCGAGGAAGTCGCGGTCGAGCAGTCGCGACCAGAGGTCCCCGCGCTCGCGGGCGGAGGCGTGGTTGACGGCGCCGGCGCGGTGGTCCAGCCACACCGCCAGCGACGACAGCGTGGCCGGGTCGTGCAGCGGCGCCTCGCCGGCGAGCGCGGCGCGGATCTGACGGTGCACGACCAGGTCGGCGTAGCGCCGGATGGGCGAGGTGAAGTGCGTGTACGCGGCCGCGCCGAGCCCACGGTGGTGCGACGGGTCGGGGTCGTAGGTCGCACGCGCCGTCGACGTCGTCGCCGCGGAGATGAGGAGCTCACGGTCGGCGTCGCGACCCTCGGCACCGAGCCGCTCGACCTCGGCGAGCACCTCGGCCACGACCTGCTGGCCGTCGGCCTCGGGGTCGGCGAGCGACGGGACCGACGCGCCGGCCGCGTCGACCGCCGCGCGGAGCCGGTCGGCGCGGTCCGCCGCCAGCCCCTCGTGGGCGCGGTAGAGCGCCGGGACGTCGTGCTCGACGGCCCAGCCGGCGACGGCCTCGTTGGCGGCGACCATCAGCCGCTCGATGAGGCGGTACGCGTCGGCGTGCGGCTCGGCGGCGACGGTGGTGAGCCGGCCGTCGACGATCGCCGGCTCGACCACGGCCTGCGTGAACAGGTCCTCGAAGGTCTCGCGGGCGTCACGCTCGACGCCGAGGCGGCGGGCCGCCTCCATGACGTTGGTGAGGACCTCGTCCGCGAGGGGCGCCGCGAGGTCGCCGGCCTCGACGTGGATGGCGGAGCGGTCGCCGGTCATCCACGACTCGAGCGCTTCGTAGCTGAGCTTGGCGTCGGAGCGGATGTAGTTGTTCTCGACGCTGACGTCGGTGATGGCGCCGTCGGCGGTCACGTAGAAGTGCACCGACAGCACGCGCCGGTCCTGACCGGGGAGGAGCGACAGCTGGTCCTCGGAGAGCGCCGGATCGATCATCGGGGCGT
>JAHWKB010000283.1 GCA_019348115.1 Actinomycetota bacterium
CCGCGCAACCAGCTCGCGATGCAGAAGATGGTCGTGAACCAGGCGTTCACGAACATGGGACTCGCCACGACGCAGATGCTCGCGACGTTCTTCGACGGCGTCACCCGGCACAGCCCCGAGGGCGTCGCCTTCAAGGCGCGTGCCGAGGAGGCCGGCTGGAAGCAGGCGATCGCCGAGCGCGACGCGTAGCCGCGCCGGCGATCCGAGCAGCGGACCTCAGCATGCTGAGCGGTGCTGCCCCGATCGGGGTCAGGCGACGCGGGAGTCGCGGTCGGCCTCGGCGACGGTGGTGTCGGAGCGCCGGAAGGGCCGGATCACCTGGTACGCGGCGTAGGACCAGACGGCTGTCGCGAGCATCGCGACCTTGCGGGCGGTGCCGGCGATGGGTCCGTCCTCGTCCTTCTCCTCCTTGGTGCGGTGCCACAGCCCCTCGCACACGAACGCGTCGATCGGAAGGTCGAGGTCGTCGGCGCGCGAGTTGAGCGCGGCCTCGACGCGGTAGCCGCGGATGTCCTCGAGGTCGAGGCTCTCGAACAGCTCGCGTCGCATCGCGCGCTGGCCCGTGAGGCGGGGGAGGGCCTTGAGGAAGATCGGGTTCAGCTCCGGGCCACGGTCGAACAGGCCGAGGGTCATGCCGGCCTCGCCGGCGAGGACCGGTGCGACGAGTCGATCGACGTGCGCCCGGGTGAGCCGGAGCAGGTCGGCGTCGAGGAAGCAGATGACCTCGGCGTCGGTGCCGGCGACGCCGGTGCGCATCGCCTGCCCCTTGCCCTGCTCCTCGCAGACGAGCACGCGCGCCCCGGCCGCCCTGGCGGCCTCTGCCGTGCCGTCGGTCGAGCCGTTGTCGACGACGATGACCTCGTCGACGAGGCGTGCGGCGCGGGCGGCCTGGATGACGTCGCCGACGGTCGACGCCTCGTTGTAGGCGGGGATGATCGCCGCGGTGCGGGGAGCGGATGCCATGCGGTCGGCCTCGGGGCGCCGGGGAGTCCCCGGGCGACCCGGGGTACGGGACCGACGGTAGGACCGGCGGGTCCCGCGACCCGCGCAGCGGTCCTGTCCTCCGGGCCATCCCCGGTGGGGCGGCGCCCGCGGACCCGTCCGGCCGGCCGTGCTCCGGACCCCCCGAGGGGACGGGGCGGACCGCGACGTGGTACGAACCGGGGCCCGGCGGGGGCGCCCGCCGGCCGCGGACGGGCAGGACAGGAGCGCGACGTGCGGATCCGGACGATGATCGCGACGGCGGTGGGTGCCACCGTCGGCGCCGGCGCGATGTACCTCCTCGATCCCGTGCACGGGTCCGGCCGACGGCGCGAGCTCGCGCGCGTCGCCGTGGCACGGGGGCGTACGGAGGTGGTCGGGGCGACGCGCGACCTCGGCGCCCGTGCGAGCCGGCGTGCCCGCGTCTACGCCGAGCAGGCCCGGTCCGGCTTCGCCGAGACGGCGACGGAGCCGCCCAGCCGCTGAGCGGCGACCGTCACGCGCGGTCTCCGCTCGTCCGCCGGCGACCTCCGCGCTGCTGGGATGCCGGCTTCGCCGGGAGCGTCCGGCGTGCTCGTGCGTGACCCGCGCGGCCCCCCTGGCCGCCTGGCCGAGCCGATCCGGTCCGGTCGCCGGGCCCCTGGCCGTTCGTGCCCGCCCGCGTGGTGGAGCGCGACCGGATGGACCCCACCCTCATCGCAACGACTCCCCGGCCGCCGCGCACCTCCGGGTGCACCTCCGAGGCGGCCCGTCCCGTCCTGCGAGAGGACTCCCCCCGATGCGCCGCCGCACGCCCGCGATCCCGCCTGCCTCCTTCCGCCCGAGCGCCCGTCGTCCCGACCACGCCGGCGAGCGTCGACGCGCCGTCGTCCGCGAGGTCACCACCGTGATGGTCCTCGTCGTCGGGGTCGCGACCGTCCTCGCCTTCGACCCGGCCGCAGACGACGTCCTCGACCTCGGACCGGCGAGCTCCGGTGAGGTCGTCCCGGCCGTGCTGCCGGCGGCCGCCGCGGCTTCCACGACCGTCCGCGCGGTGACGACGCCGTCCGGACCGACCGATCCGGGTGCCCTCGTCGCGGCCCGGGAGCAGGCCGTCGCCGACGCCGAGGCGCAGCTGGCGGCCGAGGCCGAGGCCGCGCGTCTCGCCGAGGAGCGGGCGGCGCAGGAGGCCGCAGCGGCGGCCGCTGCCGAGCGGGCCGCCGTGTGGGACCGTCTCGCCGACTGCGAGTCCGGTGCCTGGGACCGCGACGGCCACCCGATCCCCGGGACCGCGACGTGGGACTACGGACTGCACCCATCGCAGGACGGCTTCTTCCAGGGTGGGCTGCAGTTCCACCCCGTGACGTGGGACGAGTTCCGTGACGCCGACATGCCCGACCACGCGGGCAGCGCCACCCGCAGCCAGCAGATCGCGATCGCCGAGCGCGTCCTCGACGCGCAGGGATGGGAGGCGTGGCCGGTCTGCTCGAAGAAGCTCGGCTACCGCTAGGACCGGTCCCGCGGCCGACGTCTAGGGTGGGGCATCTCGACCTGATGCTCCACCGCCCCGACGTCGGAAAGGCCGCCCATGGACTTCGCCTACAACGCCAAGGTGGAGGAGCTCCGCGAGAACCTCCTCGACTTCATGGACACGCACGTCTACCCCAACGAGGCGACCTACCACGAGCAGATCGAGGCGTCGGGCGACCGGCACCACAACCCGCCGATCATGGAGGAGCTCAAGGCCGAGGCCCGCTCGCGCGGTCTGTGGAACCTGTTCCTCCCCGACGACGAGCACGGCGCGGGGCTGAAGAACGTCGAGTACGCGCCGCTGGCCGAGATCATGGGCCGGTCGCCACTGATCGCCCCCGAGGCGACCAACTGCGCCGCCCCCGACACGGGCAACATGGAGGTCCTGCACGACTTCGGCACGCGCGAGCAGCAGGAGGAGTGGCTCCTGCCGCTGCTCGCCGGCGAGATCCGCTCGGCGTTCTTCATGACCGAGCCGGACGTCGCGTCGTCCGACGCCCAGAACATCGGCAGCCGGATCGTCCGCGACGGGGACGAGTACGTCATCAACGGCCGCAAGTGGTGGTCGTCGGGGGCGGCGTCGCCGCGCTGCAAGGTCGGCATCTTCATGGGCGTGACCGATCCCGACGAGTCGCCGTACCGCCGGCAGTC
>JAHWKB010000082.1 GCA_019348115.1 Actinomycetota bacterium
CGGCGCCGGCGAACCCGCCGGCCCGCTCCCTCGCGGTCTCGAACCCCACGACGAACTCCTCGTATCGAACGCATGTTCGAGTGATGACCGTACCCATGTGGTGCGACACGTCAAGGAGGAATCTGCGGTTTCCACAGGAAATCCGCCGATCTGCCACTCGATCTTCGCTCCCACCGATCGGGTGGCACGAACCGGCCGTTCTCGACAAGGACCAGCGCACACCACGACGCGCGGACCGGGTCGGGATCCGGTCCGCGCTCTTCCCACGGCCGACCCGGTGGCGTTAGGCTCCTCGCCGGCGTCGTGTCACGCCGGACCTCCTCCTCGGCACCCGCGCTGCCGAGTCCCGGGAGGCAGAGGGGACCTCGAGTGCTCGACACGGTGGATCGGAAGCTGACGTGTGACGCGTGCACGCCGGCGAGCGCGGGTTGTCGGAGTGTGCGCCAGACACGAGGCTGATCCGATGACCACGAACGAATCCTTCAAGAAGCGCGTCCGCGCACGCATGGCCGAGACCGGGGAGCGCTACGGCGCCGCCCGGCGCGTCCTCGTCCAGCAGGCGGCGTCCCGTGACCCGCACGCCTGGGTGTCCCAGCCGGACTTCTCCGACGAGCGGGTCCGCGACGCGACCGGCCGCGGGTGGGACGACTGGCGCGAGCTGATCGACGCGTCCCCCGTCGCCGGCGACGGTCACACGGCCGTGGCGGCATGGCTCGTCGACGAGCACGACGTGGACGGCTGGTGGGCGCAGGCGGTGACGGTCGGCTGGGAGCGCATCACCGGTCGGCGCCTGCCGAACCAGATGGCCGACGGCACGTTCACGGCCGGCCGGTCGGCGACGATCACGGCCGACGCGTCCGCGCTGCGCGAGCTGCTGCTCGACGACGACGGCCGCGCCGACCTGTTCCCCGGCATGGCGACGACCCTGCGTTCGCGACCGACGTCGAAGTCGCTGCGGGTCGGCATGCCGGACGGGACCGCCGGGATCGTGCTGGCCCCGAAGGACGACGGCCGCGTCACGGTCACGGTCGCGCACACCAGGCTGTCCTCGCCGGAGGAGGTGGCGCACTGGAAGGCGTTCTGGGGCGAGTGGTTGGGCGCCCTCGACGGCGCGTAGCTCCCGCGGCCGATCTCGGCTGACGCTGTCGCCTGCCGGGGCTGCGGCAGGGCGCGGCCGCGGCGCGGCGACCGGCGGTCGAGGCCGGCGGTCAGCCGGTCGACCGGGGACGGACGGGCTGCGCCGAGCGGCTGACCAGCTGGGGGGAGGCCTGGTCGCACGGGCCGGGACCAGCGCCGGCGCCAACGCCGACGTCAGCGCTGGGGCCAGCGGCGGGACGTCCTGACGGAGCACGTGGACGTAGAGACGCTGGAGCTCCACCGACGGATCGACACCGAGCTCCCGGCGGAGCTCGTCGGCGCCCTGGTGGTAGGCCTGCAGCGCCGCGGCGGGGCGGCCCGCCCGGCAGAAGGCGACCATGAGCTGGCCGCGACGGCGCTCACGCGTCCTCCGACGTCCGGTACGGCAGCAACCTGCGTGCCGGTGCTCCCACGCCACTCTCACGGACCGGTTCCCCCCGGACGGCGGACAGGTCCGCTGCGGACGCCGGTCAGGCGCTCGGGACCGGCTCGAAGCTCGCGAGGAGCGCCTCGAGGGCCTGCTGGTCGGGACCAACGAAGGCGTCCGCCTCGGGCGCGAGGGTCAGCGTGTCGAGGAGCTCCGCGGTCCGTCCGATGGCGGGCGGCAGGTGGGTGCTCAGGATCATCGAGGGATCCATCCGCCGCAGCGGCTCGATCGTGGCGCGGTAGCGGCCGACGTCCACGGAGTGGACCCATGGGCTGTCGATGGACGCCCACAGGAGCTGGGCGCCACGGAGGTCGTCGGCCGGGACGTCGCGGATATCGGTGCACCCGGCGAGCTCGGCGGTCGCGAGCGGCGCACCGAAGCAGTCGGAGCTGAAGCAGATGCCGGACCGGCTCTCCTGGAACCCGACCGTGGCGGGGCTGTCGAACAGCGGCGGCCGGAAGGCGGTGAGCGTGCGGTCGCCGACGTCCAGCGACTCGCCCGGGTTCAGGAAGTACACGCGGTCCATCGGCAACGGACGCTCGGTCGACAGGGTGCCGGCGCCCAGGAACGTCGTGATGACCCGGGCCTGCGGCGCGGCCTCGAGGAGCTCGTACAGCGCGCCGGTGTGGTCGCGGTCGGGATGGGTCAGCCAGATCCAGCGCACCGCCTCCGGATCCAGAACCGACCCGAGCGCGTCCATGAACCCCGTCCCCGGCAGGCCCAGCCCCGTGTCGACCACCACCGGCTGCTCGGCGTGCAGCACGAAGGCGTTGATGGGCAGGAACCCCATCCCGGGCACCTCCGCCTCGTCGTGCAGGACGGTGACGTCCTCCCCCACCCTCTGGATCTCCATGCTGGCCTCGTGTCCCCTCGCAGCTTTCCGGTGTACGGTGTGTATCGCGGATACTGCGCGCGCCGAGCGATGGTGTCAAGAGTTGAATGAACACAAGCGTTCATCGGAATCTCGTCCGTACCGGATGCGGAAGCGCGCCGAGCAGATCGACGAGACGCGTCGACGGATCGTCGAGGCGGCCGTCAGGCTCCACGGCGAGCTCGGCCCGGCCGGCACGACCATCTCCGGCATCGCGGAGGCTGCGGGTGTCACCCGCGTCACCGTCTACCGCCACTTCCCGGACGACGCCGCGCTGTTCGCCGCGTGCTCGGCGCACTGGTCCTCCATGCAACAGGGTCCCGATCCCGACCGCTGGGCGTCGGTCGCCGACCCCGTGGAGCGGCTCCGGACCGGGCTCGCGGACCTCTACCGTTTCTACCGCGAGGGCGAGGGCATGCTGACCGGCGTGTACCGCGACCGCGCGACGCTGCCCGAGCCGGTCCGGCAGGCGCTCGACGACGACCACCGGCAGTTCCGGCGGCTCCTGCTGGATCCGTTCTGCCTCGCCGGCGCCACCCGCCGAAGGGTCCGTGGCCTCATCGGACACGCCGTGTCGTTCTGGACCTGGCGGTCGCTGTGCGTCGACGAGGGGCTGTCGAACCGCGCCGCCGTCGACGCGATGAGTGCCCTGATCCTCGAGGCGGCCGGGCACGGGGACCCCGCCGGCGCGCGCAGCTAGGCCGGGACGGGTTGGCCTGCGGCGGCGAGGACCGCCCGACGTTGTCGTCGGAGAAGTAGTCCGCCGGCGAGGTCACGCCGGCGCCGGCGATGCGTCGGGGGCCGACGTGCCGGGAGCCGCGGTCCCGCGGGGCCGGCGCGCGTCGTACGGTCGGGGGATGCCCGAAGGCCACCTGCTCCACCACCACGCGCGCCGACATCGCGCGGAGCTCGTGGGCGCGGCCGAGGTCACCTCACCGCAGGGGCGCTTCGACGCCGAGCGTGTGCAGGGTCGACTCGTGGACGTCGACGTCCACGGCAAGCACCTGTTCCACCTCTGGGACGACGGCGCCGTCGTGCACGTCCACCTCGGCAAGCGCGGGCTGTTCCTCGAGGCCGCCCCGCCGGCGGCCGAGCCACGCCCGCAGGTCCGGATGCGCGTCGTGGGACCGCGTCTGGTCTGCGACCTCATCGCGCCGATGGTCTGCGAGCTGACCGACGCCGGCGGTCAGTCCGCGATCGTCCAGGGGCTGGGCCCGGACCCGCTGCGTCCGGACGCCGACCGCGAGGCGGCGCTGGACGCCATCGGCCGCACCTCGCGTGCCATCGGCACCGTGCTGCTCGACCAGTCCGTCCTCGCGGGGGTCGGCAACGCGCTCCGCGCCGACGGTCTCAACCTCGCCGGCATCCACCCCGCGACGCCGGCGAGCAGCCTCGAGCCGTCCGAGCTGGAGCACCTCTGGGACGTGCTGACCGACCTGATGCGTCGGTCCGCCGAGGACGGACGCATCCCGCACACCGTCTACCGCCAGGACCGGTGCACCCGCTGCGGCACCCCGGTCGTCACCTCGGACGTGGGCGGACGCACCGCCTACCACTGCCCCCGGCATCAACCCGTTCGTTGACGTCGCCGCCCGGTCCTCGCACCGGTCAGCCGCTGAGGCCGTGCTCGATCGCCCACCGCGCCAGCACCGTGCGGCGGTCGATGGCGAGCTTCACCCGGGCGTTGGCGATGTGGCTCTCGACGGTCCGTTCGGAGATGAAGAGCTCGCCGGCGATCCCGGCGTTGCTGAGCCCGCGACCGACCAGGCCCACGACCTGCGCCTCGCGCGGCGTCAGCTCGCCGCGCTGCACCGGGGGCCGGGGCGTCACGGGCACGGACACCCAGCGGGCACGCTCGAGCGCGTGCGAGACCGCCTCGCGGTCGGAGCCGTCGCCGGCGAGCGCCGGGAGCTCCCAGCCGGTGACCCCCCACGCGCCGGCGAGCGCCTGGAGGCGGCCGAGCCCGCGGCGGGTCTCCTCGTCCTCGCCCAGCTGGTTCCACAGCGACACGGCGTCGATCGAGCGGTCCCAGGCCAGCTGGCGCTCGTCCACGGCCTCGGCCAGGTCGGCGAGGTTGTGCAGCGAGGTCGCCAGCCGGCGGACGTCGCCGGCCTCGCGGAAGGCGGCGACGCTCGTGAGGTAGAGCTCGAGCGCCTGCGCCGGTTGCCCTCGTTCGGCGGCGAGGTTCGCGAGGTTGTTCACCGTCGCGGCCTCGCCGAGCCGGTCGTGGATCGACGCGAACGCGGCGCGTGCCGCCTCGGCGTGCTCCCACGCCCGGTCGAGGTTGCCGAGCTGCTGCGCGGCCAGGCAGAGGTTGTTGAGCGACAGCGCGGCCCCGCGGTGGTCGCCGACGTCGCGCTGCAGCTGCAGCGCTCCCTCGTAGAACCGCGTGGCGCGGTGCGGGTCGCCGGCGTCGGCGGCGAGGTTGCCGAGGTTGTCGAGCACGCTCGCGGCCTCGCGCTTGAGGCCGAGGCGGCGGAACCGCGCCAGGGCTTCGAGGAGGTGGTGCTCCGCCGCCTGGTGCTCGCCCGTCCGCGCGACCGCCATGCCGAGCGTCACGCGGGCGAACGCGACGCCGGCGTGGTCCGGCCCGACCGACCGGGACGTCTGCAGCGACCGGGTGGCGGACCGGACGGCGGCGGTCGTGTCCCCCTCGAACAGGGCGACGATCGCCACGCCGTTCTGGGCGGCGGCGAGCTCGGCCGGGCGATCGGCCGCGGCGAGGGTGTCCACCGCCTCGCCGTACCGCCGCCGGGCGGCGACGAGGTCTCCGGCGGCCAGCGCCAGGTTCGCGGCCGCGACGAGCACCGCAGCGCGCTCCGGGGTCGGGCTCGCCTCGGCCCGCTCGAGGACCTGCTCGAGGATGCGGCGGCCCTCGGCGTGTCGGCCGCTCACCTCCCACTCCTTCCAGGTGGCGGCGGCGACGGCGAGCGCGACGTCGACCTCGCCGGCGTCGAGCGCCCACGCCAGCGACGTCAGGACGTCCGCCGCGTCGACGTCGGCGACGCCGGCGGTCGCCAGCCACGTCGCCTGGCGGCGACGGACCTCGTCCTCCTCGCCGACGGCGTGCAACCGGTCGAGCGCGTCGCGGCGCACGCTGTCCAGCATGCGGTACCGGCTCCCGGTCGCGGACCGGTCGGCGATCACGAGGCTCTTGTCGACCAGTCGGCTCACCACGTCGAGGACGTCGTCCTCCGTCGACCCGGGAGGTGCGCACACGGCGGCGATGGCGGCGAGGCCGGCGCCGCCGGCGAAGACGGCGAGCCGGCGCAGCACGTCCTGCTCGACCGGGGACAGCAGGGCGAAGCTCCAGTCCAGCGTGGTGGCGAGCGTCTGGTGTCGCGCGGCGACGCCCGGTCGGCGTGCACGCAGCCGCGCCGGCTGCTCCTCGAGGTGCTGCACGATCTCACGCACGGACAGGTGCGAGACGCGGGCGGCCGCGAGCTCGATGCCGAGCGGCAGGCCGTCGACCAGCCGACAGATCCGGGCGACGTCGGCCACGTTGTCGCGGTCGACCGCGAACCCGGGGCAGAGCGCGGCGGCGCGGTCGAGGAACAGGCGGACGGCGTCGGACGGGCCGGTGACCGTGCACGGGTCGACGTCGAGCGGGTCGAGACGGACGAGGTGCTCGCCGGCGACGTGGAGGGGCTCGCGGCTGGTGGCGAGGACGCGCAGCTGCGGGCACGCCCCCACGAGGGCCTCGACCGTCCGGCTGACGTCGGCCGTGAGGTGCTCGCAGTTGTCGAGGACGAGCAGCAGCTGCAGCGGTCGGAGCGCGCCGGTGAGCGCGTGGAGGCCGTCGACACCGGGGCGTCCCGACGGCGGCAGGACGGCACGGTGGATGGCGTCCGCGACGCCGTCGGCGGTGGTGACGGACGCGAGCTCGACGACGCAGGCGCCGTCGCGGTGGTGCGCCGCGACCGACGCCGCCACCTCGAGCGCGAGGCGGGTCTTGCCGCTGCCGCCGAGCCCCGTGATCGTCACGAGCCGGTGCCGCGCGAGCGCGTCGCGCACCAGCTCCAGCTCCGCCGCGCGACCGACGAAGCTGGAGAGGGGCGGACCGCTCCCGACGAGCGTCCCGGCGGCCGGGGGCAGGGTCAGCCCGCCGGCGTGAGGTCGAGCGCCTCGGTGACGCGGGTGTACGGGATCTCGGCGTCGTCGTTGAGCTCGGAGACGACCTCCGGACCCGACGCCTCGAACAGGCACATGCAGTGCGCCTCGCCGGGCACGAACGTGCTCCGGATGTAGCGGATGTCGCGACCCTCGCGCTGGTAGCGCTGCGACCAGTCGATCGCCCGGCGCTGGGCGTCCGCGAGCTGTTCCATCGAGATCCCGGGGAGGTCCCGGTCGACCATGTAGACGGCCACGTCGACTCCTGTCGTCGGTGTGGAGCGAGCGTCGCCGACATCGTGCCCGGCAACCACCGTGCTGGCCCGGGTTCCGCAGGATCTCCGTGTGATCTCGGTGGATCGGGCCCCTCCGCCCGGGTCACGTGTCGATGGTCCGCCCGGCGCCGGCGGGGGTCAGGAGGTGGCCGCCGCGGTGGCCGGCGGTCCCTCCTGTCGGGACGCCGACCGCATCCGCCACACGGCGGCCCCGATGACGGCGATGGTCGCCGGGATGTTGAGGACGAGCAGCCAGACGTGGGTGACGCTGATGGCCACCGCACCGACCGCGATCGCGGCGACCGCCAGGCGCGGCCGCCGGGGACCGATCCCGACGCCGGCGAGGAGCAGGAGCCCGGCGACCATCTCGATGATGCCGTAGAGGGGGTAGAGCTCGCCCTGGTCGCCGCCGGCGCCGAAGCCGATGCTGAACCCGTTGGCGAGGAAGTAGACGCCGAGGAACGCCGTGACGGCGACGCCTGCGGCGATGACGAGGCGGTTGACCATGATGACCACCCTTCCGGTGAGGGGGCTGCCGGCGCCACGTCCCCGCAGCGTCGACCAGCCCCACAGGACGTCCGCGGCCATCCCGCGGACGACGCGCAAGAGGATGTCCACGGCGACGGCCACGGCGTGCTCACCCGCCGCCAGGGCCGCGTGCTCGTGCTCCCAGACGTCGGACGCGATCTCGCGCCGGCGCCGCTCGCGCACCTCCGCGGGGAGGTCGCGCGTGTAGAAGGCGGTCCAGGCCGTCGCCAGGCCCTCGGCGGCCGCCAACGCGCGGCTCACGACGGCTCCAGCCGTGGCCGCGCCGGCGTCGAGGCCGCCCGGGTCGTCGCCCGGGCCGCGTGGTAGGCGCGCTCGCCGGCGCCGGTCACGGCGTAGAGCCGGCGCGGGGGCCGGCGCTCCTCCACCGCGATCGTCGGGTCCTCCCAGCGGCTCTCGAGGAGGCCCGCGTCCTCGAGCCGGCCGAGCGCCTTGTAGAGCGTGCCGTGGGAGGTGAGGCCGCGGGCGCGTTCGGAGCTCGCCGCCACCTCCTGGGCGATCCCGAACCCGTGGAACTCGTCCTCGCCCCGCCGGCGCAGCGTCAGCGCGGCGTCGAGGATGTCGAGCTCGATGGGGAGCAGCGTCCCGGGCTTCCGTCTCATGCTCGATTTATAGGAAGATACCTTCTCACTGTCAAGGGCCCGGCACGCATCCCCCGACGACGGCCGGCGCTTCCGGGCGTCAGGACGCCGTGGCGCTCCGGTCATCCGCCGGGACGGGGTCCGGGATCGCGGCGGCCCCGGCGGGGAGCCGGGTGGCGCCGGTGAGGCGACCGACCGCGTCGAAGCCGGCCTGCGTGAGCACCGGGGACAGCAGCGGGAGCGCCGCCCACCAGGGCGCGAACGTCCGTCGCCGGTTCGAGGCGAGCGCACGGATCACCGCGCGCGCGGCATCGGATGCCGACATGGCGCGGAACGCGACCGGCGGCAGCCGATCGACCATCGGCTGCAGCCGCTCGTCGCCGATCACCCGCTGGTACGTGGGCGTGTCGACCGAGTGCAGCGTCAGGAGGCCGACCGAGATGCCGTGCGGACGCACCTCTATGGTGAACGCGTTCGCCAGCCCCTCGAGGCCGGCCTTGCTGGCGGCGTACGGGCCGTAGAGCTGCGGCGTGACCGCGACCGAGGTGGACGTCACGAGCACGACCCGGCCACCGGGGCGCCGCAGCGCCGGCACGACCTCCCGCAGGGTCCGCCACGCCCCGAGGAGGTTGATCTCGATCATCTCCTCCGCTTCGTCGGCGTCGCCGCCGATCACCGGCGCGAGGTCCGCATGGGCGGCGTTGACCACGAGCCCGTCGACCGACCCACCGATCGCGGCCACCGTGCGCCTCAGCGCCTCCGGGTCGCGGACGTCGCCGGTCACGGGCCGGAACGCCGGGCCCAGCTGTCGAGCGAGGTGGTCGAGGGTGTCGCCGTCACGGTCCAGGGTGGCCACCGTGGCGCCCGCATCGAGCAGGCGGCGCGCTGTCGCGGCACCGATCCCGTTCGCGGCCCCCGTCAGCACCACCCGTCGTCCTCGGAAGCTGCGCCGTGCCATGGTCTCCCTGCTGTGTCGTCCCGACGAGTGGACAGGGACGACACGAGCGGCACCGGGGGGCCTCCGTACGGTCGTCCCATGACCAGTCCCCGCACCGCGCTCGTGACCGGCGCGAACTCCGGCATCGGCCTCGCCACGGCCCTGGAGCTCGCGCACCGTGGCTACACGGTGGTGGGGACGGTGCGCTCGCCCGAGAAGGCGGACCACCTGCTGCGGTGCGCCGCCGATGCCGGACGCTCGGTCCGGCCGATCGAGCTCGACGTGCGCGACGCCGAGCGGTGCGCCGAGGTGATCTCGGAGGTGCGCCCCGACGTGCTGGTCAACAACGCCGGCCTGCCGATCGTCGGGGCCGTCGAGGACATCGGTGACGACGATGCGTGGCTGGCCCTGGACACGATGGCGGTCGCGCCCATCCGACTGGCTCGCCTGTGCCTGCCCCACCTGCGCGAGCAGGGCTGGGGCCGGATCGTCCAGGTGAGCTCGATCTACGGCCGCATGGCGACGCCGTTCATGGGGTGGTACCAGGCGGCCAAGCAGGCGCTGGAGGCGGCGACGGACGCGCTCCGCGCCGAGATCGCCGGCGAGGGCATCGCCATCTCGATCATCGAGCCCGGAGGCGTCGACACGCCGCTGTGGCACAAGACACGGGAGCGGCTCGAAGCGTGCTCCGGTCGACACGCCGGCCGCTACGACACCGTCAGCCGCCTGTCGACGAGGGCCCAGCCGTTCTACAGCGACGCCGACACCGTCGCCGACCGCATCGCCCGGGTCGTCGAGTCGGACAGCCCGCCGGACCGGCTGCTGGTCGGCTGGGACGCGCGGCTCCTGACCACGCTCGGCCGCGTCACCCCCTCGCCGGTGTCGAAGCGGGCGCTGCGG
>JAHWKB010000284.1 GCA_019348115.1 Actinomycetota bacterium
GTCGTCGACCTGCCCACCTCCGGCGGTCGCCGCGCCGGCGGCGCCGGCCGTGCCGATGCGCTCGCCGTCGTCGGCACCTTCGCGGAGGCCCTCCGCGAGACGCTCGCCGTCGGGACGGACCGCGAGCTCCTCGACGGCATGCTGGCCGGGCTGTCCGAGGCGCTGGACTACCCCGCCATCTGCGTCGCGCGGGCCGAGACGGACCACCTCGAGCTCGTCGCGGCGCACGGGTTCCCCGGGCCGGCGCTGCCCGGCGGTCGCATCTCGGTGCGACAGGGCCTCGTCGGCGACGCGTTCCGGTCGGCACGCCCCGTGCGGTCGGACGACACCGCCGCCGACCCGCGCTACGTCGACGTCTCCGAGGGCAGGCACCGCTCCTCGCTCGCCATCCCGATGCGGCTCGCCGACCGGGTCTGGGGCGTCCTCGCGGTCGAGTCGACCGAGCCGTTCGCGTTCGACGACCACGACGTGGCCGTGCTGTCGGTCCTGGCCGACCAGATGGGATGGGCGTTCGAGTCGATCCGGCTGCGGCGGATCGCGGACGAGCGAGCGGAGCGGGAGCTGCGCCTGCGTCGCGGGTTGGAGGCTTCCGCGGCCGTGATCACCGCGGGCCTGGAGGCCACCGGGACGTCCTCCGTGCCCGAGCGGATGGTGCGCGAGATCCGGGAGCGGTTCAGCTGGGGCGGGATGTTCGTCGCGCTGCGACGCGACGACGGCAGGCTCGAGGTCGTCGCCGCGTACGCGTCCGCCGGTTCCGAGGGTGTGGTCCTGAGCGAGGGCCGCGGGATCGTCGGCCACGTCGCGATGACGGGGCGCCCGTACCTCGCGAAGGACGTGTCCAGCGACCCGTACTACGTGGCGTTCCACCGCGAGACCGCGAGCGAGATGTGCGCGCCGCTCACCGTCTCCGGTCGGGTCGTCGGCGTCCTGGACGCGCAGTCCGACGACGAGCCGTTCACCGAGGACGACCTCGAGGCCCTCGCGCAGCTGGCCGAGCAGATGAGCCTCGTCATCCACAACACCGAGCTCCTCGCGTCCGAGAAGACGACCGTCGCGCGGCTCCACGAGCTCGATCAGCTGAAGTCACGGCTGCTGTCGATCGCGAGCCACGAGCTGCGCACGCCGCTCACCGTGGTCATGGGCTTCGCCGAGGTGCTCGCCGAGCACGTCGGGACGATCCCCGTCGAGAAGGCACGCGAGTACGCGGACGCCATCGCCCGCCAGGCGACGTCGCTCTCGCACACCGTCGACCAGATGCTGCTCGCGGCCCAGATGGAGCAGGGCGGGCTCCAGGTGCACACCACCGGCTGCGAGCTCCTGGCCGTCGTCGCGCGGGCGCTGAAGGGCGAGCGGGGCCTCCACGTCGAGGTGCTCCCCGGCACGGACACGCGCGTCGTCGCCGACCCGTTCCGGCTCCAGCAGGTCCTCGAAGGGCTCCTCGACAACGCCATCAAGTACGCCAAGGACTCCGGTCGGATCCAGCTCGACGCCCGCACCCTCGACGACCGCGTCGAGATCCTGATCCGCGACGAGGGGCCCGGGATCCCGCGCGCGGAGCGGGAGGCGATCTTCGAGGTGTTCCACCAGGTCGGCGAGCACGGGGTCGCCGGGCGGCGCGGGATCGGCCTCGGGCTCGCCGTCTCCCGCGACCTCCTGCGCCTCATGGGCGGCGACCTCGCGCTCGCGACCGCCGAGGGCTACGGCGCGACCTTCCTCCTGCGCCTCCCCGCTCCCACGGCCGACGCCCGGGCGCGGTCACTCACCCCGGACGCGTAGCTGGCCCTCCCGGGACGCGGAGCGGCGCCGTGCCTCCGGGTCGAGGAGCCCGTGGGACATGACCTCGTGACGCTCGCCGTAGGCGGACGCGAGGGCCGCCGCGATGGCGGTCGCCGGGAGGGCGAGGAGGGCACCCGGGGCGCCGAGGAGCGCGCCACCCACGAGCACCGACACGAACGCGATGGCCGGGTGCAGCTCCATCGTCGCCGCCGTGATGCGCGGGGCGACGAGGTAGTTCTCGACCTGCTGGTAGAGGACGATCGCCACGAGCACCCAGACCGCGTCGATCGGGTCCGACGACAGCGCGATCACGAGCGGGAGCGCGCCGGCGAGGTAGGTGCCGACGACGGGGATGAGGCTCGAGATGATGCCGACCCACACGCCGAGCGCGACGGGGTAGGGCAGGCCCACGACGGTGAACACCACCACGTGGAAGACGGTGGAGGCCACCGCCGTCAGCAGCCGCGAGTAGACGTAGCCACCGGTCTTGGCGATGGCGAGCTCCCACACCTGGAGGAACTCGCGCTGGCTGTCCGGGCGCAGCCGGCCCACGAGGGTGCGACGGAACCGGGGCCCGTCCGCGACGAGGTAGAACGTCACGAGCAGCATCGTCAGGAACTGCACCACCATGCCGGCGAGGGTCGAGCCGACGCCGGCGGCGCCCGTCGCGAGGCGACCGGCGAAGTCCGGGACGCGGCCGGGCAGCTCGGAGCGCTGCTCCTCGAGCCACTCGGCGACGGGCGGGCCGATGTCGCCCGGGAGGTTGCGCGCCTGGTCCGCGAGGTCGCCGAGCGTGTCGGGCCCGGCCTGAGCGAGGTTGCGGATCTGGTCGACGATCAGCGGTGCCATGGCGGCGACGAAGCCCACCAGGAGGAACCCCGCCACGAGGAAGACGATGAACGTGCCGGCCCCGCGCCGGACCCCGCGCTGGGACAGCCACTGGACGGCCGGCTCCATCGCGAAGCTGAGGAACAGGCTCACGATGAGCGTGACGATGAGGCCGTTCAACCGGGTCACGGCGGCACCGACGAGGTCCGCGAGGAGCAGACCGGCCGCGAGCCCCACCGCGACGGTGGCCGCGAGCGGCAGGTTCAGCCGGTCGCCGCGACGACGGCGCTCGCGGACGAGGGGCGGGGGCGTTCCCGTGCCGGCTCCCGGGTCTGCGTCCGCCGGCGCCGTGGCGTCTGGGCCGTCGGTGCCCACGTCGGGTGCTGCCTCGTCGCTGGCCATCGCACCGGAGCGTAGCCCCGCTGCGGATCGGGTCGCCGTGTGCGCCGGGGGTAGCCTGCGCGCTTCCCCCGTAGGAGTCCTCCCCGCGTGTCCCGTCCGGCCA
>JAHWKB010000083.1 GCA_019348115.1 Actinomycetota bacterium
TCCTCGACGACGAGCACCGCGTCACGCCGATCGACGTCGGCGACGTCTGCCTCAACTACGACCGCGAGGTGATCGCCGACGAGGAGGCTCCCGGCTCGCTCGAGGAACTCGTCCCCGTCGCCGACCAGCTCGTGGTGATGAACCCCGCCACCTCGTCGCCCGGGCTCGCCTTCCTGCTGGCCACGGTCGAGACCTTCGGCGAGGACGGCTACCTCGACTTCTGGGCGCAGGTGGCCGACGAGGTGACGGTGACCGAGGGCTGGGAGGACGGCTACTACGGCCAGTTCTCCGGCGGGTCCGGGGAGGGCGACAAGCCACTCGTCGTGTCGTACGCGTCGTCCCCGCCGGCGGAGGTCTTCTTCGCCGACCCGCAGCCGGACGAGGCGCCGACGGGGGTCATCGAGGCGTCGTGCTTCCGCCAGATCGAGTTCGCCGGCATCCTGCGCGGCACCGAGCACGAGGCGGAGGCGCAGCAGGTCGTCGACTGGCTCCTGTCGCGGGAGTTCCAGGAGGACATCCCGCTCAACATGTTCGTGTTCCCGGTCAACCGGGACGCGACGCTCCCCGACGTCTTCGTCGAGCACGCGGTGCTGCCGGAGGACCCCATCCAGATGGACTTCCGCGAGATCGGCGAGAACCGCGAGGCCTGGATCGAGGCCTGGACGCAGACCGTCCTCCGCTGACGTGACCGCACCCCGGACGCCGGTGGCACCGCTGCTCCTCGCGGCGGTGCCGCTCGGCTTCATCGGGCTGCTGTTCGTCTACCCGGTCGCGACCATCGTCTGGACCGGGCTCGCACCGGACGGACGCCTCGACCTCTCGCCGATGGCCCGGGTACTGACCGACCCCGGCGTCGGCCGCGTCGTGTGGTTCACGCTGTGGCAGGCGACGGCCTCGACGCTCCTCACGGTGACCGTGGCCCTGCCGGGTGCCTACGTGCTCGCGCGCTACGACTTCCCCGGCCGTCGACTGCTGCGCGCCGCGGTGACCGTGCCGTTCGTCCTCCCCACGGTCGTCGTCGCCTCCGCGTTCCTGAGCCTGCTGGGGCCGCGGAGCCCCGTGAACCGACTCCTCGTCGCGCTGCTCGGCGAGGGCGCGCCGCAGCTCTCCCTGCAGCACACGATCTGGGCGGTGCTCCTCGCCCACGTCTTCTTCAACTACGCGGTGGTGGTCCGCACGGTGAGCGGGCTGTGGGAGCACCTCGACCCACGCATGGAGGAGGCCGCGCAGCTCCTCGGTGCCGGCAGGGTGCGCTCGTTCGTCGAGGTGACGCTGCCGCTCCTGCGCCCCGCGATCAGCGCGGCGGCCGCGATCGTCTTCCTGTTCACCTTCACCTCGTTCGGGGTGGTGCTCATCCTCGGCGGGCCGCGGCTCGCCACGATCGAGGTCGAGATCCACCGCTTCACCGCCCAGCTCCTCGACCTCCCGACGGCGTCCGCGCTGGCGCTGGTCCAGCTCGCGTTCGTCATCGGAGCGCTCACCGTCTACGGGCGGCTCCAACGGCGCGCCCCGGGGCAGCGCCTCCGCGCCGCCGGCGAGGTCGCGCGGCCACCGCGGACGGTCGGCCGGCGGCTCCTGCTGGCGGCCAACCTCGTGGTTCTGCTGCTGCTGCTGGGCCTCCCGCTCGGCGTCCTCGTCGAGCGCTCGCTCGCCACGTCCGACGGCTACGGCCTCGACCTGTACCGCGCGCTCGCCGGGTCGCGACGTGGCTCGGTGCTGTTCGTGCCGCCGTGGGAGGCGGTCCGCAACTCCCTCGTCTTCGGCGCGGCGGCGACCGTCGTCGCGGTGACCGTCGGCGGGATCGCCGCGTGGGTCGTCACCCGCTCCCGCGGCCCGGCGGCGCGGCTCCTCGACGGACTCCTCATGCTCCCGCTCGGCGTGTCGGCCGTGACCGTGGGGTTCGGGTTCCTCATCTCGCTCGACACCCCGCCCGTGGACCTCCGGTCCTCGCCGGTCCTGGTGCCGCTGGCGCAGGCCGTCGTCGCGACGCCCTTCGTCGTGCGCATCCTCGTGCCCGTGCTCGGGGCGATCGACGACCGCCTGCGGGAGGCCGCCGCCGTCCTCGGCGCCCGCCCCGGCCAGGTGTGGCGCGAGATCGACCTCCCGATCGTCGGCCGGGCGCTGCTCGTCGCCGCCGGCTTCGCGTTCGCCATCTCGGTCGGCGAGTTCGGGGCGACCGTCTTCATCGCACGGGCGAACCTCCCCACGCTCCCGATCGCGATCTTCCGCTTCCTCGGTCAGCCCGGCGCGGCCAACTTCGGCCAGGCGATGGCGATGAGCACGATCCTGATGGTCGTCACGGCCACCGTCATCACCGCCATCGAGCGCGTGCGCGTCGGCACGGTCGGGGAGTTCTGATGCTGTCCGTGCGCGACCTCACCGTCCGCTTCGGCGACACCGTGGCGGTCGCCGACGTCGACCTGGACGTCGGCGCCGGCGAGGTCGTGTGCGTCCTCGGACCGTCGGGGTGCGGCAAGTCGACCCTGCTCCGCACGATCGCCGGCCTCGAGCGTCCGGCCGCCGGCGAGGTCGTCCTCGACGGCCGCGACCTCGCCGGCGTCCGCCCCGACCAGCGCGGCCTCGGGATGATGTTCCAGGACGGGGCGCTGTTCCCCCACCGCGACGTCGCCGGCAACGTCGCCTTCGGGCTGCGGATGCGCGGGTGGGACCGCGCCGACGTCACGGCGCGCGTCCACGAGGTGCTCGCGCTCGTCGGGCTGCGGGGCTTCGGCGGACGCGAGGTGTCGACCCTCTCGGGCGGCGAGCAGCAGCGGGTGGCGCTCGCGCGCGCCCTCGCCCCCGAGCCGAACCTGCTGATGCTCGACGAGCCCCTGGGGTCGCTCGATCGGGGCCTGCGGGACCGTCTGATCGGCGAGCTCCGCGAGCTCTTCGACCGCCTCGGCTCGACCGTCCTCTACGTCACCCACGACCAGGACGAGGCGCTCGCGCTCGCCGACCGGGTCGTGGTCATGCGTGCCGGTCGGGTGGTCCAGGCCGCGCCGCCGGACGAGCTCTGGCGACGCCCCGCCGACGCGTTCGTCGCGCGCTTCCTGGGACAGACGAACCTCGTGGCCGCGCACATCGAGGACGATCGGGCCGTGACCGTGCTCGGCGACGTGCCGGCGCGGGGCCACCGCGACGGGGACGTCGCGGTCCTGTTCCTGCCCGACGCGCTACGCCTCACCCGGGACGGCCACCGCGGCGTCGTCACGGCCCGCCGCTTCGCCGGCGACCACGTCGTCGTCACCGTGGAGCTCGCGGCGGGACCGCAGCTCGAGGTCGCGTGCTGGGGCGGCGACGCACCGGCGGTCGGCAGCGACGTCGCGGTCACCGTCGACCCCGACGCGACGTGGGTCGTGGACCCCTGAGGGGCGGCGCTACCGTCGCCGGCGTGGACGACGCCGACGACCTCCCCCTCCGCTGGCGCACGCCGACGGCGTGGGCCGACGTCGCGGTCGCCGCACCGCTCAGGCTGCTGGACGACCATGCGCATCTCGAACGCGACGCGGCCGTCAACGCGCTCGCGCTCCTGCGTCGCCTGCCGGCCGACCGCCCCGCGGAGCGCTGGGTCCGCGCGCTCACCGGTGTCGCCCGTGACGAGGTGGACCACCTCGGGACCGTGACCCGCGAGCTGACCCGACGCGGCGGCGAGCTGTCACGCTCGCATCGCAACCCGTACGCCGCGGGCTTGCGCGACCACGTCCGTACGGGACAGGGGCCGGACGAGCTCGTGGACCGCCTGCTCGTCTCGGCGCTCATCGAGCTGCGTTCGTGCGAGCGCTTCGGCCTCCTCGCCGCGACCGGCTCCGAGCTCGCCGCGCTCTACGCCGACCTCACCGCGAGCGAGCTCGGCCACTACCGGCTCTTCCTGCGCCTCGCCGCGCAGGTCGTCCCCGCGGAGGCGGCCACGGCGCGCTGGGACGAGCTTCTCGACGTCGAGGCCACCGTGGCGTCGGCGCAGCCGCCGGGCCCGCGGATGCACGCCGGGGCGCCGACGGAGGGAACGACCGGAGCGCCCTGAGCGCGAGCGTCAGAAGCCCATGCTCCGACCGATGATCTCGAGCATGATCTCGTTGGTGCCGCCGTAGATGCGCTGGACGCGGGAGTCCACGTAGGCGCGCGCGATCGGGTACTCCATCATGAAGCCGTAGCCACCGTGGAGCTGCACGCCGACGTCGACGACGCGGTCGAGCATCTCGGTCGTCCAGTACTTCGCCATCGCGGCCTCCTCGACCGTGAGGCGGCCCTCGTTGTGGAGGGTGATGCAGCGGTCGACGAACTGCCGGCCGACCGTGATGTCGGTCTTCATCCTCGCCAGCTCGAAGCGGCTGTTCTGGAACCTGCCGATCGGCCGCCCGAAGGCCTCGCGCTCACGGCAGTAGGTCATCGTGAGCTCGAGCGCGCCCTCCGCGCCGGCCATGGCGCCCACCGCGATCGACAGCCGCTCCTGCGGCAGCGCCTGCATCAGGTAGACGAAGCCCTGGCCCTCCTCGCCGATGAGGTTGCCGGCGGGGACGCGGACGTCGTCGAAGAACAGCTCCGCGGTGTCCTGCGCCTTGAGGCCCATCTTCTCGAGGTTGCGGCCGCGGCTGAAGCCCTCCATCCCCTCCTCGACCATGAGGAGCGAGATGCCGGCGTGACGCGAGTCGGGATCGGTCGTCGCGACCACGATGACGAGGTCGGCGTTGATGCCGTTGGTGATGAAGGTCTTGGCGCCGTTGAGGAGGAACGCGCCGTCGTCCTGCCGGACGGCCGTGGTCCGGACGGCCGCGAGGTCGGAGCCGGTGCCGGGCTCGGTCATCGCGATGGCGGTGATCTTCTCGCCGGAGGCCATCGGCGGGAACCAGCGCGCCTTCTGCTCGTCGCTCGCGAACTTCTCGATGTACGGGACGATGACGTCGTTGTGGAGCCCGAACCCGACGCCGCTCGCGCCGGCGCGCGCGACCTCCTCGTCGACGATCACGTTGTAACGGAAGTCCTTCACGCCACCGCCACCGTGCTCGGTGGCGACGTCGGTGCAGAGCAGGCCCTGCGCGCCGGCCGCGAGCCACAGCTCCTTCGGGACGATCCCGGCCTTCTCCCACTCATCGTGGTGCGGCGTGATCTCCTTGGCCACGAACTCCCGGACCATCGCCCGGAACTGGTCGTGCTCCTCGTCGAAGATCGTGCGGTCCACGGCGGTGGCTCCTCGTCAGCGTCGCCGGAGCCTACCCAGCACCGGAACGGATCCCGCCTCCGCGTTCCGCGAGGACCGCGAGGCGCGGGTCGCCGGCGAGGACGTCGAGCCGGCGCAGGGTCGAGGCGTGCGCCTGGCGGGTGACGTCCTCCCGCCGGGACGCCGCCATCGGCGAGATCCCCATGGCGTCGCGGTCGTCGGCGTCCGGCGCGAACACGAGGACCGCCGTGCCGGCCTTCTCGAGCCGGCGACGCTCCCGCGCCAGGAGCGCCGCGAAGTACAGACGTGCCGGCAGGTCGGCGGTCACCCGACGGTCCGACGGGGCGACGGACATGGGCGAGACGACGACGACGAGGTCGAGGCGCTCGTCCCCGAGCACGTCCGCGTTCGTCGGCGAGTGGACGCCACCGTCGAGGTAGCGCTCGCCGGCGATCTCGACCGGCGCGTAGTAGGCGGGGATCGCACAGGAGGCCGAGACCGCGTGCACCGCGTCGGTCGCCGGCGCGTCGGGGTCGCCGAAGACGACGCGGCGACCGTCGCCCAGGCGGACGGCGACCACCCGGAGCCGGTCCGGCCACGTGGCACCGACGATCCCCCCGATCCACGACCCGAGCCCGGGGACCGCGGTCCGCCCCGCCGGGAGGGCGGCGGCGGCGAGGACACCGGGACGGTGCCGCCACGGCCGGGTCACGAGACGTGCGAGGAGCGCCGGCGCCGCCGGTCGCCACCGACTCGCCGACGGGTCGGGCTCGGGGGGGACGATCGCACCGTTCCCCCGCCGACCGGCGAGCCGTCGGCCCACGTCCGAGACCGGACGGCCGAGCGCCTCGGCCGCCAGGTCCGCGGCCGGCATCCCGCCGGCGAGGAGCGCCGCGACGACCGAGCCGGCGGAGGTCCCGACGAGGCGGTCGGCGTCCTTCGCGTCGAAGCCGGTGACCTCGTGGAGTGCGGCCAGCACGCCGGCGTGGAAGGCGTGGCCCAGGACCCCGCCGGCACCGAGCACGACCCCGATCCTGGCGTGCTCGGTCGTCACCTCGGGCACCTGTTCCGTCGGGGTCGGGGCCGGGACGGTAGCCCGCATTGACACGGACCCTCGCGGCGTGGTGCAGTGGGACGACCAACGTCGACGTGCAGGGAAGCCGGTCAGAGTCCGGCGCTGTCCCGCAACCGTAGGTCACCCGTCCGCCGATCAGGCGGGTGACGAGCCGGAAGACCTGTCGCTGGCGAAGGCTCCCTACAACCCGTCGAGGACTGCGGGCGGAGCCGGACCGAGCGTCCGAGCCCTCCGCCCTCCGTGCACCACGTGCCGGAGGGCGTTGTCGTTCGACCGCCCCGTCCGGGGATCCGCCGTAGCCCCGGATCCGAGAGGCAGCTCGTTGACTACCCGGTTCGGTCGAGCGCGCGTGACGCTCGCCACCCTCACCTCCGTGGCCGTGCTGGCCCCGGCGACCGCCGTCGCCGCCGCCCCGACCACCACCACCGACGCGACCGAGGCCGCCGCCGGCTGGCTCGCCAACCAGCTCGTCGACGGCGAACGGCTCCAGACCACCTTCGACGGCCAGGCCTACGACGACGCCGGGCTGACCGCCGACGCCGTCCTCGCCCTCGCCGGCGTGGGCGTCGCCGCGGAGCACATCACGGCCGCGACCGACTGGCTCGAGACGCAGGCGACGGTCTACCCCGGCGACGGGGAGAACGAGATCTACGCCGGCGCCACCGCGAAGCTCATCATCGTCGCCGACGTCGCCGGCGAGGACCCGCGTGCCTTCGGTGGCGTGGACCTCGTCGCGCAGCTGGAGGGCCGCGAGAACGCGGAAGGCCGCTTCGTCGACGAGTCCGCGTTCGGTGAGTTCTCCAACACGATCACCCAGTCCCTCGCGATCGTCGCCCTCGAGCGCGTCGCGGACACCACCGCGTCCGACGCGGCCGTGAGCTACCTCGCGAGCCAGGCGTGCGACGACGGCGGCTTCCCGCTCGTGCTCGACCCCGAGACGTGCACCAGCACGGCCGACGGGACCGGCTTCGCCGTCCAGGCGCTCGTCGCCGCCGGCGAGACCGCGGCGGCGACCGCCGCGGGCGACTGGCTCGTCGCGGCCCAGGCCGACGACGGCAGCTTCGGCAGCGCCGACGCCGACAAGAACGCCAACTCCACCGGTCTCGCGGCCGCGGCGCTGGCGCTCCTCGGCCGCGAGGACCAGGCACTCGCGGCACGCGGCTTCCTCGCGCGGCTGCAGCAGGGCTGCGACGACGCCCACCCCGGCGCGCTCCCCTTCGCCCCCGAGGACGCGGGTGACGTCCAGCGGGCGACCGCACAGGGCCTCCTCGGGCTCGCCGCGGTCGACCTCGCGACCGTGACCGCCACGGGCGCGTCGACCGACGTGCCGACCTTCGACTGCCCGGCGCGCTTCTCCGACGTCGCCTACGGGGAGAACGTGCACACGTCCGCGATCAACGAGCTCGTCCGCCGCGAGGTCGTGGAGGGCCGCGAGGACGGCACCTACCGCCCGGCCGCAGCCCTGACGCGCGGCCAGCTCGCCACGTTCCTCGGACGCGCGACGCACATCGAGCCGTCGTCGAACACGCAGTTCTCCGACGTCGAGGGCACCACGCACGCCGGCTACATCAACGCGCTGGCCGAGGCCGGGATCGTCGCCGGCTACCAGGACGGCACCTACCGGCCGAACGAGCCCGTGGGCCGCGACCAGATCGCATCGGTCCTGTCGCGCTGGCTCGGGCTCGACCCGGTCGAGGAGGATGCCTTCACCGACATCGCCGGCAACACCCACCGGCGCTACATCAACGCGCTCGCCGGCATCGGCGTGGCGCGGGGCACCGCCGACGGCCGCTACCAGCCGCGTCTGTCGCTGCGTCGCGACCAGGCGGCGTCGCTGCTCGTCCGCGCCCTCGAGTGGGCCGAGGCGGACGCGCAGGCGTGACCCTCGAGCGGGCGCCGGCGTGGCTCGTCGCCACCGTCCTGACCCTCGTGGTCGGGGCGGCGGCGACGTCCGCGCCGGCGCGCGCCCAGGACGCGTGCGACGGCGTCGGCGTCGTCGTCGACGCGACCGCCCTCGGCGGGAGCGTCACCAGCCGATGCGCCCCCGGCGATCCGTCATCCGGCCTGGAGGCGCTCCAGGGGGCAGGACACAGCTACACCTTCGTCCCGCGGCAGCCCGGCCTCGTCTGCACCATCGACGCCCGGCCGGATCCCTGCAACGGCGCCCCGCAGGACGCCTACTGGTCCTACTGGCACGCGCCCGCGGGCGGCGAGTGGACGTACTCGACGCGGGGCGCGGGCAACCGCGACCCGGAGCCCGGCACGGTCGAGGGCTGGGCGTTCGGCGCGGGCGACCCGCCCCGTCAGCCCCCACCGGCGGCAGAGCCCGAGCCCGACCCGCCGCCGGCCGACGACGGACCCACCGAGGAGTCGGCGCCGGCCCGCTCGGAGCAGCCCGCGACGACGGACGCCGACGGCGCGGGTCCGTCCCAGGAGGATCCCACTGCCGACGAGGCCGGGGACGAACCGGAGCCCACCCAGCCGGGGCCGACCGAGCCGGGAACGACCGAGCCGACGGTGACCGACCTCCCGCTGCCGAGCCCGACCGGAAGTCCGACCGAGCTCGACGACCCCCCGGGACCGGTCGACCCCTCGACGGTCAGCCCCGCTCCCGCGCCGGTGGCGGGCGACGTGCGCACCGGCGGTGGTGGCGGGGCCCCCGTCGGCCTCCTGGCCGGCGGCGTGCTCGTCGTCGGCCTCGCCGGCACGGCGCTCCTGCGGGCACGACGGCGCGACGATGGCTGAGCGTTCGACGCGGAGCGGCCGCCTGCCGCGACAGCTGCACCCGGGCGCGTGGTGGCTGTGGGCCCTCGGGCTCGCCGTCGTGGCGTCGCGGACGTGGAACCCCCTGCTCCTGCTGCTCGTGCTCGTGGTCGCCGGCTACGTCGTCGTCGCCCGACGGACCGACGCCCCGTGGGCGCGGTCGTACGCGCTCTTCCTCAAGCTCGGGCTGACGGTCCTCACGATCCGCCTCGTGTTCCAGGTCGTCCTCGGCGTCCCGCAGGGCGGGACGCTGCTGTTCACCCTCCCGTCCGCGGATCTCCCGGACTGGGCCGCCGGGGTGACGCTCGGCGGCCCCGTGACGCTCGAGTCGGTCATCGCCGCCGCGACGGACGGACTGCGGCTCGCGACGATCCTCGGGTGCATCGGCGCCGCCAACGCGCTCGCGAACCCGAAGCGTCTGCTCGCCTCCATGCCGGCGGCGCTGTACGAGATCGGGGTCGCGGTCGTCGTGGCCCTGTCGTTCGCGCCCTCGCTGGTGGGGAGCGTCCAGCGGGTCCGCGCCGCCCGACGGCTCCGCGGCCGGCCGGACCGTGGGCTCCGGAGCATCCTCTCCGTCGCGCTCCCGGTCCTGGAGGACGCGCTCGAGCGGTCGTTGTCGCTCGCCGCGGCGATGGACTCGCGCGGCTACGGACGCCGGGCCGAGGTGCCGGCGTCGACCCGCCGGGC
>JAHWKB010000285.1 GCA_019348115.1 Actinomycetota bacterium
GACATCGGCAAGCTCGCGATCCCGGACGCCGTCCTGCGCAAGGACGGCCCGCTCGACCCCGAGGAGCAGCGCATCATGCGCTCGCACGTCGAGCACGGCATCCGGTTCGTGAAGGGCGTCTCGTTCCTGCGCCCCGCGCTCAACATCATCGCCACGCACCACGAGCACGTGGACGGATCGGGGTACCCGCGCGGGCTGCGGGCGGACGAGATCCCGCTCGCGGCGCGCATGTTCATCGCCTGCGACGCCTTCGACGCGATGGTCCACGACCGTCCCTACCGCGCCGCGCTGCAGCCGGAGCAGGCCCTCGCCGAGCTCGCCCGCCACACCGGCACGCAGTTCGACCCCGACGTCATCGCCGCGCTGGAGCGCAACCTCGACGACCTCACCGCCGTCGAGGACCGGCCACCGATCCCGTCGCTGTCGGCCTCGGCACGCACGGGCCGCCGGCGCCGCGACGCGGCCCACGCCGGCCGCCAGGTCTTCGACACCGTCGACCAGGCGATGGTCCTGCTCTCGCCCGACGGCGCGGTCCAGGACGCCAACCCCCGCTTCCTCGACCTCTTCGGCCTCGTACAGGCACCCGTCGGGATGCTCCTCCACGAGCTGGTCGACCGCTCGGTGCTGGGGGTCGGCAACCGCGCCAGCGCCCGGACGCAGTGGGAGCAGCTCGAACGCGACCTGTTCCACGGCCGCCGCGAGGGGAGCTTCGTCCACGTCGACGGCCGGGCGATGCGCTGGTTCTCGAACGTCATCCTCGGCGAGGGCGACGCCGTCATCGGCCGCGTGCTCGTCGTCGACCACCACGCCGTCCCCGCGGCCCCCGACGTCGTCGACGGGCTCCGCGAGACCGTGTCGGATGCCCTGCCGGACCTCCGGGCGCTGGCGGCCGAGCTCGACCGCCCCACGGGGACGACCGACGGTCCCGACGCCGATGCGCGCGCCGCCCGCGTCCGTGCCGGGCTCGAGCGCCTCGAGTCGCTCGCGCGGCGTCTCGAGGCCGACGTCGCCGGCGCGGTCCACGAGGGCGAGCTCTAGCCTCCTCCCGGCGCGAGGTCGAGGCTCAGGGGCGGGCGGCGGTCCGCTCGGCCGCACGCAGGAGCGCCGCGGCGAGCTCGGTCTGGTCGCCGCTCTTCAGCACGAGCTCGACACCGAGGAGCTCGGTCTGCTGGCGGGCGTACGTGCCCGCGACGGCCGTGTAGGCCACGATCCCCACCTGCGGATGCGACTCGCGCAGCGACTCGATCGCCTCGAAGCCGTTCATCCTCGGCATGAGGAGGTCCATCGCGATCACGTCGGGCGGATCTGCGGTGACCATCTCGATGGCTTCGACGCCGTCGCCGGCGGAGCCCACGACCTGCAGCGACTCCTCCATGTCCAGCTGGACCGACAGGAGGAGGCGGAAGTCGATGTCGTCGTCCACGACCAGCACACGCACGGGGGTGTCCGGCATCAGGAGCTCGGGAGGGTGGCGACGGCGACGGTCCCGCCGCCGCGTCGTGACTCGAGCGTCACGGTCCCGCCCATGTGCTCGGCGAGCCGGCGGGCGACGGGGAGACCGACGCCCATCCGGGCCCCGGCCACCATGACGGCGTGGTGGCCGCGGTAGAACAGCTCGAACGCGTTGGCGAGCTCCCCGGGGGCGAGGTCGGGTCCGTCGCCACCGACCGTGACCGTGGTGCGGTCCCCGAGGACCCGGATGCCGACCTCGACGGGGCCATGCCCGTACCGCACCGCGTTGTCGATGAGGTGGCCGAGCATCCACCGGAGCGCGTCCGGACCGACGCGTGCCGTCGCGACCGGGTCGCCGGTGACCTCGAGGGGACGGTCCGAGCCCTGCTCGGCCCACACGACCTGGACGACGTCGGTCACGCGGACGTCCTGGGGTGGCCGGACCGGGAGCCGCGTCTCGATGCCGGCGGCGACGAGGACGTCGTCGAGCAGTCGCTCGAGCTGGCGGGTGGTGCGGAGGAGGCCGCCCACGAGCTGCTCGCGCTGGGCCTCGTCCGCCGTTCGTGCCAGGACCTCGACCTGGCCGCGGACGGTCGCCATCGGGGTGCGGAGCGCGTGACCCACGACGTTCATGACGCGTTCCCGCACCTCGTGCAGGGCGGCGTGCTCAGCGGCGAGCCCGTCTGCCGAGCCGTCCTCCGCTGGTGCTGCGGCCATCCCTGCTCCGTCCTGCCACAACGACCATCCCGGGCGCAGTGTAGGTCACCTGTCCCATGGCGTCCGCAGGTTCGGCGACGGAGATGACGTACCGTCCCGCGGATGCCCGACGACGTCCTGCAGCGGTTCAGCGAGCCCGTCCGCGAGTGGTTCCGCACCACGTTCGCGGCGCCGACGGCTGCCCAGGCACAGGGCTGGCCGGCGATCGCCGACGGCCGGCACACGCTGATCCTCGCCCCGACCGGCTCCGGCAAGACCCTGACGGCGTTCCTCTGGGCCATCGACCGCCTGATGACCTCGCCGGTGCCCGAGAAGGAGGGCCGGCTGCGGGTGCTCTACGTCTCGCCGCTGCGGGCCCTCGCCGTCGACGTCGACCGCAACCTGCGGGCCCCGATCCGCGGCAGCCGGCTCGCGGCGGAGCGGCTGGGGGTGGAGGTCCACGAACCGACCGTGGGGGTCCGGACCGGCGACACGCCGGCGGCGGAGCGGCAGCGCATCGCCCGCACCCCGCCGGACGTCCTCATCACGACGCCCGAGTCGCTCTACCTGATGCTGACCTCGCAGGCCCGATCGGTGCTGCGCAGCGTCGAGGTGGTCATCATCGACGAGATCCACGCCCTCGCCCCGACGAAGCGGGGCGCCCACCTCGCCCTGAGCCTCGAACGGCTCGAGGAGGAGGTGCTGCGGGGCGGGAAGGACGGCCTCGGCGACGCGGACGCGGACGGCGAGCGCCGTCCTCCCCAGCGCATCGCGCTGTCCGCGACGCAGCGTCCGCTCGAGGAGGTGGCCCGGTTCCTCGGTGGCTTCGAGCCGCGTGATCCGCAGGAGCCGGAGGCCCGCCCCCGCGAGCGTCCGGTCACGATCGTCGACGCCGGCGTCCGCAAGGAGCTCGACCTCGAGGTCATCGTCCCGGTCGAGGACATGGC
>JAHWKB010000286.1 GCA_019348115.1 Actinomycetota bacterium
CCGGCGAGCACCTGGACGACGCCTCCGCTGACCATGCCGATCGCGGCGAGCACGTGCAGGAACAACGAGGTCGTGTCGATCACGGTGGCCACCAGATGCGGGGGAGCCCCGACGGTAGCCGCAGCGTCAGATGGAACGGTCGGTCACCTCACGCGCCTGCTTCTTGTCGCGCTTGGCTTCCTTCTTCTCCTTGGGGCTCTTCGCCGCCGCCGTCTTGCTGCTCCGGCTGCCCTTGTCCTTGCTCGCCATGACCGCGCCTCTCGGGGCCGTGTCGGAGACGGCCGGACGCCACTGTCGCACACCCGGCGCTAGGACGGGCCGCGCTCGACCAGCTCCACCTCGGGAAGCAGCACCCGGACGCGGCGCGGTGGCTGCCGACGGGGCGGGACCAGGCTGCCGTCCGGGCGCAGGCACCGGCGCTCGATGAGCGCGAGGGCCACGCGTGCCTCGGGCGACGCCTCGATCCGCTCGAGCCGCCAGCGCGCCTCCCTCGCCACGACCTCCACGACCGTCCCCGACGGGTCGTCGGTGAGGCTGAAGCTCGTGATGCCGGCGTAGGAGAGCTCGTCGACCATCGTGCGCGCGAACCCCTCGGTGACGAGCAGCAGGCGTCGGTCGGTGGCGACGAGCGCGAGGTGCCCGCGACCGTCGGGACGGTGGCCCAGGACGGAGGCGATCAGCACCTCGGCCTCGTCCATGCGCGGGCCGACGCTGCGGACCAGTCGGTCGAGGCGGCTCATCTCGGTCCCTCCCCGCACCCGACGAGGGTCGCCGGAGCACGCACTCCGCGTATCGACAGCTTCGAGCCGCGCCTTGATGCCGGGCGACTGGTCGTCGCGCCACGCTCGTCTCCCGGTCCAGGGAGGACGACGGGCGGACCGACAGGCCGACCCGCCGGCCTCGTCTACCTTCCCGGGCACCGCCGGGCGCGACGGCCGGCGCAGCCATCGAGGGAGGCACGATGCCGTCGGACCCGTTGCTGCTCTTCGTCCTCGGCGGCGCACTGCTGGTCGGCGGCGCCGAGCTGCTGGTGCGAGGAGCCTCCCGGCTCGCCATCGCCGCCGGCATCTCGCCCCTCGTGGTCGGCCTGACCGTCGTCGCCTTCGGCACGAGCTCACCGGAGCTGGCCGTCACGGTCGGGTCCGCCTACGCCGGCCAGGCCGAGGTCGCGCTCGGCAACGTCGTCGGCAGCAACATCTTCAACGTGCTGTTCATCCTCGGCGTGTCGGCGCTGATCGCCCCGCTGGTCGTCGCGCAGCAGCTCGTCCGGCTCGACGTGCCGATCATGATCGGCGCCTCGGTGATGGCGCTGCTGCTGGGGCTCGACGGACGGATCGGTCGGCTCGACGGTGCGGTGCTCTTCGCGGGTGTCGTCGTCTACACGGTCTTCCTGGTCCGGCTGAGCCGGCGCGAGACCGCAGCCGTCGAGGCGGAGTACGACGGTGCGTTCGGGGAGGACCCACAGGCCCGGCCGCGACCGCTCGTGGACATCGCGCTGCTGCTCGTGGGTCTCGGGCTGCTCGTCGTCGGCTCCCAGTGGCTGGTGGAGGCCGCGGTCGCGACGGCGACGACCCTCGGGGTGAGCGAGCTCGTCATCGGGCTCACCATCGTCGCCGCCGGGACGTCGCTGCCGGAGGTCGCCACGTCGGTCCTCGCGACCATCCGGGGCGAGCGCGACATCGCCGTGGGCAACGTGGTCGGGAGCTGCATCTTCAACCTCCTCGCGGTGCTGGGCCTCGGGAGCGTCGTCTCGCCCGACGGTGTCCCGGTGCCCCAGGGCGCGCTCACGTTCGACGTCCCGGTCATGGTGGCGGTCGCGATCGCGGCACTGCCGATCTTCTTCACGGGCTACGTCATCGCCCGCTGGGAGGCCGCCGTGTTCCTCGGCTACTACGTCGCGTACGCCAGCTACCTCGTCCTCGACGCCACGGACCACGCCCTGGCGGACCAGCTGGGGACGGCGGTCGTGTTCTTCGTCCTGCCCCTGACGGCGCTCACGCTCGCTGTCGCCGTCGTCCGGGCGCGGAGGACCGCGTGATGGCGCGCAAGCTCGCCGCGGAGTTCGTCGGCACCGCCCTGCTGCTGGTCGCCGTCGTGGGGTCGGGCATCACGGCGTCGAGCGACGGTGCCGCGTCGGCGCAGCTGTTCCACCACGCCGTCGTCGTCGGCGCGGCGCTGGTGGCGCTGATCGTGACGTTCGGGCACGTCTCGGGTGCGCACTTCAACCCCGCCGTCACGCTCGTCGACGCGTTGTTCCGCGGGCTGCGCAGCCGCGAGGCCGCCGGCTACGTGGCGGTGCAGCTCGCCGGCGCCGTCGTCGGCGTGTTGGTCACGAACGCGATGTTCGGCGGACCCGCCGTGTCGATCGCCACGACCGACCGCGGCGGCGCGCTCCTGGCGGGGAGCGAGGCGCTCGCGACGTTCGGTCTCCTCGTCGTGATCTTCGGCGTCGTCCGCTCGGGGAACCTCGGCGCGGTCCCCGGGGCCGTCGGGGCCTACATCGCCGCGGCGATCTACTTCACCGCCTCCGCCTCGTTCGCCAACCCCGCCGTGACGGTCGCCCGGGCGTTGAGCGACACCTACACCGGCATCGCCCCGGGCGGCATCCCCGGGTTCGTCGCGGCACAGCTCGTCGGTGCCCTCGCCGCCGCGGCCCTGATCCGGTGGCTGTTCGCCCCCGATCCCGTCGACGCCCACCGGGTCGTCGTCCCCCACGACGAGCACCGATCACGACATGAAGCGGAGACCGTGCGATGACCGACACCGACACCGGACGCGAGCGGTCCGACGAGCCCACCGTGCTCTTCCTCTGCGTGCACAACGCCGGCCGGTCACAGATGGCCGCCGGCTGGATGCGCCACCTCGCCGGCGGCCGCGTGCGCGTGCTCTCCGCCGGCTCCTCCCCCGCCGAGCACGTCAACCCGGCCGCCGTCGAGGTCATGGGCGAGGTCGGCATCGACATCACCGGCCAGCAGCCGCAGCGCTGGGACGACGCCGCCATCGAGGCGGCCGACGTCGTCGTGACGATGGGCTGCGGTGACACCTGCCCCGTGCTGCCCGGCACGCGCTACGTGGACTGGGAGCTGACCGACC
>JAHWKB010000084.1 GCA_019348115.1 Actinomycetota bacterium
GGAGGCCAAGCAGACGGCCGAGTCGCTGCGCCGGGACATCGTCGCCAAGGCCGAGTCCGAGGCCCAGGCCATCGTGCAGCGGGCCCAGAGCGAGGCCGCCAACGAGCGTGACCGTGCCCTCCAGGAGCTCCGCTCCGAGGTCGGCGCGATCTCCGTCCAGCTCGCCTCCAGGATCGTGGAGAAGGAGCTCGACCCCGCGGCCCACCAGCACCTGGTCGACGAGTACATCCAGAAGCTGCAGCGCACCAACTGACCCTCCCGACGGCGGTCCAGCCGTCGGGGTCGGTCGCGCGAAACCGAGGCGACTTCCATGAGCGAACGGACGCAGGCCTACGCACAGGCCATCGTCGCACTGGCGAACGGTGAGGGTGCCCTCGACTCCGTCGAGGACGAGCTCCTCCAGATCGCCCGCGTGGTCGATGCCAACAACGACCTGCGCGAGAAGCTGGTCGACATCCACCTGCCCATCGGGCAACGGCTCGCCTTCGTCGAGAGCCAGGCCCTCCAGGCCGCGCACCCGGCGACCAAGGCCGCGCTCGCCATGGTCATCACGGCCGGACGTGCGGGCGACCTCGACGCCATCGCCACGGACGTCTCGCGGCACGCGGCCGAGGGCCGGGACCGCGAGCTCGCCGAGGTGTACGTCGCCGCCCCGATCGACGACCGGCGCCGCGAGCAGCTGCGCGAGGCGCTCGAGCGGGCCACCGGCAAGAAGCTCGACCTCAAGGTCTTCGTCGACGAGTCCGTCGTCGGCGGCGTCCGTGCCAAGGTGGGGGATACCGTCATCGACGGCTCGCTCGCCCGTCGTCTGAACGAGGTCCGCACCCGGATCAGCTGACCCCCGAGGGTCCACACCAGGGTCCGCTCGACACCACGCGGCCACACACGAGAAGGACGAACACCAGATGGCTGACCTCTCGATCCGCCCGGAGGACGTCTCCTCCGCGCTCCGCAGCATGCTCGAGGGCTACTCGCCCGACCTCCAGCAGGAGCAGGTCGGTCGCGTCACCGACGCCGGTGACGGCATCGCCAACGTGTCCGGGCTCCCCGGCACGCTCGCGAACGAGCTCCTCGACTTCGGCAACGGGGTCTTCGGGATCGCCATGAACCTCGACGAGGACTCGATCGGTGCCGTCATCATGGCCGACGCCTCCGCCGTCGAGGAGGGACAGACGGTCAAGCGGACCCAGCGCGTGCTCTCGGTCCCGGTCGGGGACGCGCTGCTCGGCCGCGTGGTCGACCCGCTCGGTCGCCCGATCGACGGCAACGGCCCGCTCGACGAGTCCAAGATCGACGGTCAGCGGCCGCTCGAGGTGCAGGCGCCGTCCGTCGTGGAGCGCCAGCCCGTCTCCGAGCCGCTCCAGACCGGTATCAAGGTCATCGACGTCATGACGCCGATCGGTCGCGGCCAGCGCGAGCTCATCATCGGCGACCGTCAGACCGGCAAGACCGCGATCGCGGTCGACACCATCCTCAACCAGAAGCAGCTGTGGGGCACCGACGAGGCCGTCAAGTGCATCTACGTCGCGATCGGCCAGAAGGGCTCGACCGTCGCGCAGGTCGTCGAGACGCTCCGTGAGAACGGCGCGATGGACTACACGACCGTCGTCTCCGCCCCGGCGTCCGCCCCGGCCGCGTTCCAGTTCTCCGCGCCCTACGCCGGTGCCGCCATCGGCGCCAACTGGATGGAGAAGGGCGAGCACGCCCTCATCATCTACGACGACCTCACCAAGCAGGCCGACGCGTACCGGCAGCTGTCGCTGCTGCTGCGCCGCCCGCCGGGTCGTGAGGCCTACCCGGGTGACGTCTTCTACCTCCACAGCCGCTTGCTCGAGCGTGCGGCGAAGCTCTCCGACGAGCTGGGTGGGGGGTCGATGACCGCGCTCCCGCTCGTCGAGACCAAGGCCAACGACGTCTCGGCGTTCATCCCGACGAACGTGATCTCGATCACCGACGGGCAGATCTTCCTCGAGACCGACCTCTTCTACCAGGGCGTCCGACCGGCCATGAACGCCGGCATCTCGGTGTCCCGGGTCGGTGGGTCCGCACAGCGGCCGGCCATGAAGAAGGTGTCCGGCACCGTGCGGCTCGAGCTCGCCCAGTACCGCGAGCTCGAGGCCTTCGCCCAGTTCGGCTCCGACCTCGACAAGGCGTCGCAGCAGCAGATCGCCCGCGGCCAGCGCGTCGTCGAGGTCCTGAAGCAGCCGCAGTTCCAGCCCCTCCCCGTCGAGGAGCAGGTCGTCAGCATCTGGTCGGTGACCAACGCCAAGATGGACGACATCCCGGTCGCCGACGTGCAGCGCTTCGAGCGTGACCTGCTCGAGTTCATGCGCTCGCGGCACGGCGACCTCCTGGGCCGTCTGCGCACCGAGAAGCTGACCGACGACATCGAGTCGCAGCTCAACGACGCGGTCGACTCCTTCAAGGAGACGTTCGAGCCGAGCGAGAAGGTCGAGACCGACGAGGAGGACAACGAGGGCTGGGACGTCATGTCCTCCAGCGGTTCCTCCGGCGACGGCGGGACCGACGGCGAGGGCACGGACGGCGACGGGAACGTCGACTCCCAGACCCCCGACGTCCCCGAGGACGATCCGGTCGGGGCCGAGGCCAACGTCACGCCGTAGCCGGGGGTCGGGTGGCGACACCCGACGACCGACGACGACGACGACCAACGTGAGGCGAGAAGGTGGCAGGTAGCGGACAGATCCGGCAGCTGCGCCGGCGCATCAAGTCCGTCAAGAGCACGCAGAAGATCACGCGTGCGATGGAGATGATCGCCGCGTCGCGGATCATGAAGGCGCAGCGTCGCGTCGCCGAGGCGCGCCCGTACGCCGAGCAGATCCACGACGTCATCCGGGGCCTCGCGGCCTCCGACGTCGTCGCCGACCACCCCCTCATGTCCGAGCACGAGAACGTCGAGCGCGTCGGCATCATCATCGCGACGTCCGACCGCGGTCTCGCCGGCGCCTACAACGCCAACGTCCTGAAGGTCGCCGACAACCTCATCCGCCGCGAGGAGGAGGAGGGCCACGAGGTCCAGCTGTTCCTCGTCGGGCGGAAGTCCGAGGGCTACTTCAAGTACCGCGGGCGCACCCCGGCGAAGCTCTGGACCGGCGTGTCGGACCAGCCGCACTACCAGGACGCCCGCGACATCGCCGAGCTGGTGATGGACGCCTACATCGAGGGCCATCTCCACCGCGTGTGGCTGGTCTACACCGACTTCAAGTCGAGCCTGACGCAGGTGCCGCACCACATGCGCCTCCTGCCGGTCGAGGCGCAGGAGTTCGAGGGCGGCCAGGAGATCCCGCCGGAGTTCATGTTCGAGCCGGAGCCGGACGACATCCTGTCGCTCCTGATCCCGCGCTACGTCGAGGCCAAGGTGTTCCACGGCCTCCTCGAGTCGGCGGCCTCCGAGCACGCCTCGCGGCAGCGGGCCATGAAGGCCGCCACGGACAACGCCAACGACGTCGTCAACAAGCTGAGCCGGGTCATGAACCAGGCCCGCCAGGACCAGATCACCACCGAGATCTCCGAGATCGTCGGTGGTGCCGAGGCCCTGTCGAACGGCTGACCCCGTACGAGATTCCCTCTAGGAGCAGAGCATGGCAGCGGAGACCGGTCGCATCGTCCGGGTCATCGGCCCCGTCGTGGACGTCGAGTTCCCCCCCGGGAACATCCCCGAGATCTACAACGCCCTCACGTTCACGCGTGACTACGGCGGCGAGAAGCGCACGCTGACCGCCGAGGTCGCCCAGCACATCGGTGACCGCCGCGTCCGCGCCATCGTCATGGCGCCGACCGACGGCGTCGTGCGTGGCGCCGAGGTGACCGACACCGGCGCGCCGATCTCGGTCCCCGTCGGCCCGTCGACGCTCGGCCACATCTACAACGTGCTCGGCGAGCCGCTCGACCTCTCCGAGGAGGAGCGCGCCGACTTCGAGGCCGAGGACCGCTGGCCCATCCACCGGCCCTCGCCGCCGTTCGACGAGCTCGAGCCGCAGTCGGAGATGTTCGAGACCGGCATCAAGGTCATCGACCTCATCGAGCCCTACGTGAAGGGCGGCAAGGTCGGGATGTTCGGCGGCGCCGGCGTCGGCAAGACCGTCGTCATCCAGGAGATGATCTCCCGCGTCGCCGAGAACCACGGTGGTGTGTCGGTGTTCGCCGGCGTCGGCGAGCGCACCCGCGAGGGCAACGACCTCTTCGGCGAGATGACCGAGTCCGGCGTCATCGACAAGACGGCGCTCGTGTTCGGTCAGATGGACGAGCCGCCGGGCGTGCGTCTGCGCGTCGCGCTGTCGGCCCTCACGATGGCCGAGTACTTCCGCGACGAGCTGCGCCAGGACGTGCTGCTGTTCGTCGACAACATCTTCCGGTTCGTCCAGGCCGGCTCCGAGGTGTCCACCCTCCTCGGCCGCATGCCGTCGGCCGTCGGCTACCAGCCGACGCTGTCGAACGAGATGGGCCAGCTGCAGGAGCGGATCACCTCGACCAAGGGTCGGTCCATCACCTCGCTGCAGGCCGTGTACGTCCCCGCCGACGACATCACCGACCCGGCGCCGCACACGACCTTCGCCCACCTGGACGCCCAGACCGTGCTCTCGCGCGAGATCGCCTCGCTGGGTCTGTACCCGGCCGTCGACCCGCTCGACTCCACGTCGCGCATCCTCGACCCGTCGATCGTCGGCCAGGAGCACTACGACGTCGCGACCGGCGTCCAGGAGATCCTGCAGCGCTACAAGGACCTCCAGGACATCATCGCCATCCTCGGTATCGACGAGCTCTCCGAGGAGGACAAGGTCGTCGTCGCCCGTGCCCGCAAGGCCCGCAACTTCTTCTCGCAGAACTTCAACGTGGCCGAGCAGTTCACCGGGCAGAAGGGCGTCTACGTCCCCGTCAAGGACACCATCGAGAGCTTCCGTCAGCTCATCGACGGTGACCTCGACGACCTCCCCGAGCAGGCGTTCTCGTACGCCGCCGACGCCGACGACGTGCGCCGCAAGGCCTCCGAGATGAGCAAGTAGGAGCTGGCATGGCGACGATCCAGGTCGAGGTCGTCTCGCCCGAGAAGCAGCTGTTCTCGGGCGAGGCCGAAGAGGTCTACGCGCGTTCGCTGGACGGCGAGATCGGGATCCTGCCTGGCCACCAGCCGGCGCTCCTCGCGCTCGACATCTCGCCCGTGAAGATGAAGCTCGCCGACGGCAGCGAGGAGCGGGTCGCCGTGCACAACGGCTTCCTGTTCTTCCGCGAGAACCGTCTGGTCATCCTCGCGGACAGTGCCGAGCGCGCCGGCGACATCGACGTCAACCGCGCCCAGGCCCGCCTCCGCGAGCTCGAGGGCCAGGAGCAGGGGACCGATGAGGACGACGAGGACCTCCGCGCCGCGCGTCGGCGCCAGGAGGTCCGTCTCGACGTCGCGGGCCGGTAGGCCGGCCCCGGTCCGACCGTCACGCCGCGCGTCCGGCGCCGCCGGTGGTCGTGGGTAGTCTCGGTCGACGTATGGGCACCTCTCCGACCCCGTCCGACGACGTCTTCGTCGTGCGCCGCTCCGCACCGCTGAGCGGCACCATCCGGGTGCCCGGGGCCAAGAACTCGGTGCTGAAGCTCATGGCCGCGAGCATCCTCGCACCGGGCGAGACGGTGCTGTCGAACGTGCCGGCGATCGCCGACGTGCCGGTCATGGCGGACATCCTGCGCGGGCTCGGCGCGGACGTGGACCTCGACCTCGCGGGCGGGGTCTGCACGATCGTGTTCGACGACGAGCCGGACTGGCATGCCCCGGCCGACGCCGTGTCCCGCATCCGGGCGTCGATCAGCTGCCTGGGGCCGCTCGTGGGCCGCGTGCGCCGCTGCCGCATCGCGCTCCCGGGCGGGGACGACATCGGCAAGCGCGGCATCGAGATGCACCTCGAGGGCCTCGAGGCGATGGGCGCCACCGTCGTGCAGCACGCCGACGGCGTCGAGGTGCGGGCGGAGGAGCTCCACGGCGCGCAGATCACGCTCGACTTCCCGAGCGTCGGCGCCACGGAGAACCTGGTCATGGCCGCGACGGTCGCTGAGGGCCGGACGATCATCGACAACGCCGCCCGCGAGCCCGAGATCCAGGACCTCTGCGGCTTCCTCGTCGAGATGGGCGCGCGCATCGAGGGCGCCGGCGACCCCCGCATCGAGGTCGAGGGCGTGCCCGGGCTGACCGCGGTCTCGTGGCGGACCTGCCCCGATCGCATCGAGGCCGGCACCTGGGCCGTCGCAGCCGCGCTCACGCGCGGTGACCTGCTCCTCGAGAACGTGCGGCCCGGCGACCTCACGATGCCGCTCATGAAGCTGCGGGCGGCCGGCGCCGTCGTCGAGGAGGGCGCCGACACCCTGCGGGTGAAGGCCGAGGACCTCGAGCCGGTCAACTTCGTGACCCTCCCGTACCCCGGCTTCCCGACCGACATGCAGCCGCAGTTCATGGTGCTCCTCAGCCAGGCCCAGGGCACCTCGATGTGCACCGAGAACGTCTTCGAGTCGCGCTTCAGCTTCGTCGAGCAGTTCCGCAAGATGGGGGCCGACATCGAGATCGACGGCCACCACGCGCTCATCCGCGGGGTGTCCCCGCTGCGCGGCGCCGTGCTGGACGGCCTCGACGTCCGTGCCGGTGCCGCCGGGGTGCTCGCCGGCCTCGTCGCCGAGGGCGAGACCATCGTGCGCGACGTCCACCACGTCGACCGCGGCTACGCCGACGTCGTCCCCCGGCTCCGCAGCGTCGGTGCCGACGTGGAGCGGGTGCCGGCGTCGGACGTCGAGCTCCCGGCGTCCGATGCGTGACCGTCTCCTCCGCGTGCTGCTGGGCGCCGCGGTCGTGCTGGGCGGGACGGTCCACCCGGCCGCCGCGCAGGACGCCGCCCCGGTGGACCTCGGCGTCTACGGCGGCAGCGTGCGGGTGGAGGCCGGGGCCGAGGGGGTGCTCGAGGTCGCCGGCGACCGCCGCTACGCCGACACGATCGAGCTGCGCGTCAACGGCGACGACCTCGTGTTCATCAACGAGCTGTCGATGGAGGCCTACCTCGAGGGGCTCGCGGAGGTGCCCGCGCGCTGGCCGGAGGAGGCGCTGAAGGCGCAGGCCGTCGCCGCACGCACCTACGCCTGGAACTCGATCGAGCTCGGCACCTTCGGACGGCGCGGGCTCGGCTACGACATCTGCGCGACCGTCGCCTGCCAGGTCTTCCACGGACGCGACGTGGTGGAGGACACGTTCGGTGACCGTTGGGCGGCAGCGGTGGAGGCCACCGCGGGCGAGGTCCTGACCTACGAGGGACGTCCCATCCTCACGCGGTACTCGTCCTCCTCTGGCGGACGGACGCAGGCGAACGAGGAGGTCTTCCCGCACGAGGGCCCCCGCCCGTACCTCAAGAGCGTCGAGGACCCCTACGACGAGGTCTCGCCGTTCCACCGCTGGACCACCCGCTTCACGCGCGAGGAGTTCGACGCACTGCTGTCGCGGGGCGAGAGCCTCGCGGCCGCGGTCCCGGTCGCGGACGCCTCGGTGCGGTCGGTCGACGGCGGCGAGGATCAGCTCGTCGTGGTCGGTCGCGACGGCACCCGCGCCGAGGTCGGCGTCAGCGCCTTCCGCTTCTTCGCCTCCGACCACGCGCCGTCCGTCGACCCCGACCGCTTCCCCGGCCCGCGCGCCGACGGGGGGCGTCTCCCCGCGACCATGCCCTCCTCCCGGTTCACCATCGAGGTGACCGACACGGAGGTCGTGATCGAGGGACGCGGCTTCGGCCACGGGGTCGGGATGAGCCAGTACGGCGCGCTCGGGCAGGCGGAGGCCGGGATCGGCTACGCCGACATCCTGGCGAGCTACTACCAGGGCATCCGTCCCACGACCCCCGACGAGGTGCCGTCGCGGGTCCGTGTGGGGCTCGACGACGACGTCGACGAGCCGATGACGATCTCCGGCGACGCCCCGTTCCGGATCGTCGCGAGCGGCGAGGTGATCACCGAGCGTGCGCTCGGCACCTGGCAGCTCGTGCCGCGGACGGACGGCTCGGTCCAGCTCCTGGGACCCCCCGGGTACGGGGTCCCGCTCGTGGTGTCCCCGACCACGACGCCGCGCCTGCGTCCGACGACGGTCGAGCTCGTGTCGCTCGAGACGGTGGTGAACAAGACCAGCGAGCTGGCGATGGAGGTGATCGCCGACGACGGACGGACCATCCTCACCCGGTCGCTCGGGACGGTCGCGCCCGGTCGCCAGACGGCGACGTGGGACCTCGACGACGGGAACGGCGCTCCGGTCCCGCCCGGTCGCTACCGCGCGCGGCTGGTCGCCACCGACGAGGACGCCACGTCCGCGGGCGAGTTCGTCACCCTCGACCTGGTGGGCCTCGAGGCCGCCGGCCCGGCGTCCTCGCTGCTGCCCGATCTCGACGCGGCCGACACCGGCGGTGTGGCCCTCCACCTCGTCGCCGCCCTCCTCGGTCTCGCCGTGGGGGGTGGCGTCGGCATCGCCCTGAGGCTGCGCCCGTGACCCCCGTCGGCCCCACGAGCGAGATGCCCCTCGCGCGGGTCGACCCGCCGTGGCCGGGGCAGCCGGCGGACGGACCCGGCGACGGGCCCCACCGGACCGGCGCGTTCCCGGTGCCGTGGACCGTCCTCGACGCGGTCGGCATCGTGCTGTGGACGCTCGTGGCGCAGCTGCTGGTCGGCGTCCCGATGGCGGCGCTCGGCTTCGACGCGAGCACGCCGCTCGAGATCGGCATCGCGCTGCTCGCCGTCGAGAGCGTCACGATCGTCGGCATCCTGGGCTGGCTGCGGGCGCGTGGGATCCTGTCCTGGCGCATCCTGGGGCCCGTCCGACCGCGCTGGCGGCACGTCGGGATCGGTGCCGGCGTGGGGATCGCCGGCTTCGTGCTCGCGACCGTCCTCCCCGAGCTCATCCGGCGCGGCCTCGACATCCCGCCGCCGCCGCGGCAGCAGATCCTCGACTTCGTCGCGACCGGCGACCCCGGTATCTGGCTGGTCGTCCTGATCGTGGTGCTCGTCGCCCCGTTCCTGGAGGAGGTCGTCTTCCGCGGCCTGCTGTTCCAGGTCCTGCGGCGACGGCTCGGTCTGTGGCCCGGGATCATCCTGTCGTCGGTGACGTTCTCGATCGTCCACCTCGAGCTCATCGACCGGCCGATCCAGCTCGCGGCCCTCCTCGTCCTCGGAGCGTGGCTCGCCGGCGCGCTCGACCGGACGGGGAGCCTCGTCGTGCCGATCACCGCGCACGCGCTGTTCAACGGCGTCGCGATCGCCGCGACGCTCGGTGCACCGGTGGCCGGTTGATGTCGCGGCGGTCCGGCCACGGGTTCGCCCCGGACGGCGGGCTCTCCTAGCCTCCCCTCGACGCGCACCTGGCGCCGGAGTGTGGGAGCGAGCACCGTGACCGAGAGCATCGAGAAGGTCGGCATCGTGGGGTGCGGGACCATGGGGTCCGGCATCGCCGAGATCGTGGCCCGTCACGGGCACGCCGTGCACTTCGTCGAGGTCGGCGGTGAGGCCGTGGAGGCGGGGTTCGCCCGCATCGAGGGCTCGCTCGACCGCCAGGTGTCCCGCGAGAAGCTGACCAGCGACGAGCGTGACCAGATCCGCGGTCGCA
>JAHWKB010000287.1 GCA_019348115.1 Actinomycetota bacterium
CCGTGGCGCGGTCGGCCCTGCTCCCGCTCCTGCACCTGGTGCAGGCCGACCACGGCTACATCACCGACGAGGGCGTCGCGTTCTGCGCCGAGTCGCTCGGGCTCACGAAGGCCGAGGTGGGTGCGGTCGCGACCTTCTACACGATGTTCAAGCGCCAGCCGGTCGGCGACTGGCTGCTGTCGGTCTGCACCAACCCGACGTGCAAGATCGCCGGTGCCCAGGACATCTACGACGGCTACGTGGAGCAGCTCGGCGGGCACCACTCCGACGAGGACGGCGTGACCGTCGAGCACGCGGAGTGCCTCGGCATCTGCGACGCGGCCCCGGTCGTGCAGGTCAACTACGAGATGTTCGGGCCGGTCACCAAGGAGCAGGCGGACGAGCTCCTGGCGGCGTGCCGCAAGGGCAGCCCGCCGGCGTCGAACTGGTCGAACGAGGTCCCGCGCACCTTCCGCGAGGTCGAGCTCGAGCTGTCCGGGGCGACCGACGGGGTGAACGACCTCCTCGCCGCCGCCGCGCGCGCGCAGGTCGAGAGCGAGGTCCCGCCGACCTACCGCAGCGGCGAGACCGACATCCCGGTGACCCACCCGGGCGGGGACCCGAAGGGCATCGGTGGCGAGGTGCTGCGCCAGCGCATCGACAGCGCCGGTCGCGACGAGACCGTCCGTGCCGGCTTCGGCGGGGTCGCCGGTGGCGCGGAGGCGGAGCCGAGCACGCACGGCGCGTCCGATGTCGCCGGTGGCGCGGAGGAGGAGCGTGAGCAGGCCGAGGACACCCCGCACGTCGCGGAAGAGGCCGACGCCGGCGAGCGCGATGCGGCCGAGGACGACGCCGACGAGGAGCGCGGGGTCGCCGCGGAGCGCAGCGACCAGGTCGAGGACCCGACCCCGCAGACCCCGGAGGCCGACGACACCCCGGAGGCGCCACCGCAGGGTGAGCTGCCGGTGGAGGCGACGGGCGGCACGCCGACGGCCACGCAGCAGAGCCAGGTGGCGCGCAAGGTCGAGGACGACGAGACGCCGCAGACGGTGCAGGGCGGTCCGGAGACGCGCACCGACGAGGGCCGGGCGGAGGCCGACGAGCGCGCCGACGTGGACCCGGTGATCGACAGCCCCGAGGACGCCGCGGCCGGCACCGACGTCGATCCCGACGACGACGATGAGCGGGAGGCCTGACCGTGGGACAGTTCGGACCGGTCCAGGCCATGACGGGACGCTACGGCGTCGAGGACGTGCACACCCTCGACGTCTACCTCGAGCACGGCGGCTACGAGGGCGCCCGTGCCGCCCTCGACATGACCGCCGAGGACATCATCCAGCTCGTGAAGGACTCCGGGCTCCGCGGTCGCGGCGGCGCCGGCTTCCCGACGGGCCTCAAGTGGTCGTTCGTGGCCCGTGACACCGGCAAGCCGGTGTACGTGGTCTGCAACGCCGACGAGGGCGAGCCGGGCACCTTCAAGGACCGCGAGTACATGGAGCGCGATCCGCACGCGCTCGTGGAGGGGATGATCGTCGCCGGCCTCGCGCTGAACTCGGTGCAGGGCTACATCTACCTCCGCGGGGAGTTCGCCTACGCCGGCCGGCGCCTCCGCGACGCCATCCGCGAGGCCTACGAGCGCGGCTACCTCGGCGCGGACGTGATGGGCTCGGGCAAGCGCTTCGACCTCACCCTCCACCGCGGTGCCGGCGCCTACATCTGCGGCGAGGAGACGGCCCTCCTCGACTCGCTCGAGGGGCGCCGCGGGCAGCCGCGCCTGCGTCCCCCGTTCCCGGCGACCCACGGCCTCTACGGCTGCCCCACGACGGTCAACAACGTCGAGAGCATCGCCACCGTGCCCTTCCTGCTGCGTCACGGCGCGGACTGGTTCCGTCAGTGGGGGACCGAGAAGTCGCCCGGCTTCAAGCTGATGTGCATCTCCGGCGAGGTGCAGAACCCCGGCAACTACGAGTTCGCGCTGGGGACGCCGGTCAACGAGATGATCGAGGCCGCCGGCGGGATGCTCGAGGGCCGCGAGCTGTCGTTCTTCTGCCCTGGCGGCTCGTCGACCCCCTACCTGCCCGCCTCGGACGCCGACGTCCCGTACACCTTCGAGGACATCCAGGAGCGCGGCTCGCTCCTCGGCACGGGTGCGCTGATGGTGTACTCGACCCAGACCTGCATCGTCGACGCGACCCTGCGGTTCACCCAGTTCTACGAGCACGAGTCCTGCGGCAAGTGCACGCCCTGCCGCGAGGGCGGCTACTGGCTCTCCCAGATCCTCCACCGCATCGAGCACGGCAGAGGCCGCCAGGAGGACCTGCAGATCCTCCTCGACGTCTGCGACAACGTCTTCGGCCGCAGCTTCTGCGCGCTCGGTGACGGCATGACGAGCCCCATCACCGCGAGCCTCAAGCACTTCCGGGAGGACTACGAGCGGCACGTCGCCGAGGGACGGTGCCCGAAGGGCGTCACCCCGCCGGCGCGCCGCGAGCCCGTGCTGGCCGTCGACCGGAACGCCGCCGGCTTCCAGAAGGGGGAGCGAGCGTGAGCGACCAGAACGGTGACAAGGTCACCCTGACGATCGACGGCGAGGAGATCACCGTCCCGAAGGGGACGCTCGTGATCCGCGCCGCCGAGCAGCTCGGCGTCATCATCCCCCGTTTCTGCGACCACCCCCTGCTCGATCCGATCGGCGCCTGCCGCCAGTGCATCGTCGAGGTCGAGGGCCAGCGCAAGCCGATGATGGCCTGCACGACGACGTGCACCGACGAGATGGTGGTCAAGACCCACCTCACCTCCCAGATGGCGGCCGACGGGCAGGCGGGGACGCTCGAGTTCCTCCTCATCAACCACCCGCTCGACTGCCCGATGTGCGACAAGGGCGGGGAGTGCCCGCTCCAGGACCAGGCGCTCGCGCACGGCAACAACGAGTCGCGCTTCATCGACGAGAAGCGGCGCTACCAGAAGCCGGTCGCGGTCTCGGCGCAGGTGCTCCTCGACCGTGAGCGCTGCGTCCTCTGCGCCCGTTGCACGCGCTTCTCCGAGCAGGTCTCCGGTGACCCGTTCATCGAGCTGTTCGAGCGCGGCGCCCTCGAGCAGGTCGCGATCTACG
>JAHWKB010000288.1 GCA_019348115.1 Actinomycetota bacterium
CGTGACCGGGAGCTCCTGCATGAGCTGGCCGGCCTCGTCGGCGTCGTGCGTCGTCCTGCCGCCGTAGAGATCCGGCGCGAGCGCGACGAACCCCTCGCCGGCGAGACGGTCGGTGACGTCCTTGATGTGGTCGGTGAGGCCCCACCACTCCTGGATGACGATCACGCCGGGACCGGAGCCGGACGCGGGGAGCGCGAGGTAGCCGTGGGCCTCGCCGCCGTTGCTCGGGAAGGTCGTGTTCTGGTGCGGGTTGCTGGCCATCATGGCCTCCTCGTGCATCTCGGTTCTCTCCTGCTCCCCCTGCTCAGCGCAGCCTGGCGTCGAGGACGATCTCGGTGTCGAAGAGCTTGCTCACCGGGCAGCCGGCCTTGGCCTTCTCGGCGAGCTCCTGGAAGGCGTCCTCGTCCATGCCCGGGATGGACGCCTCCATCGTGAGGGCGACCTTCGTGATGGCCGGCTTGTCGTCGACCTTCCCGAGGTGCACGACCGCGGTGGTCTCGACCGACTCCGGGGTGTGGCCCGCCCCGGCGGCCATGTTCGAGAACGCCATCGAGAAGCAGCCGGCGTGCGCGGCGCCGAGGAGCTCCTCGGGGGTGGCGGCGTCGCCGGAGCCTTCGAAGCGCGACGCGAACGTGTAGCTGCCGGTCCAGCGGTCGGGACCGACGGTCATCGTGCCCTTGCCGGACTTGAGGTCGCCTTCCCAGCGGGCCTTCGAGCTGCTCTCGGTCATGGGTTCGTCTCCAGGGTTCGGGGTGGACGGATCGGCTTCCGACGCTAGGCCCCGCGGGCGGCGCGTGCTCGCCCGGACGGCGTGGACCTTCGTCCGCGGTGGCCGCCGTGGGATCCACCAACGTCGCTCAACCGAGCAGGCGGTCAGCGAGGTCGATCCAGTAGCGCGTCGTGAGCCCGAGCGAGTCGACGTCCAGGCGCTCGTCGTTGCCGTGGAAGCGGTCGGCGAACGCCTCCCACGGCGACCGCGAGGAGAACAGCCCCGCGCCGTAGGCGGGCACGCCCTTCTCGCGGAAGAACGCCGCGTCCGTGCCACCGACGATCAGGAACGGCAGCACCTCGGCGTCGGGGTGGGCCGCGCCGGCGAGGTCGACGAGCGCGTCCCACATCGGGTTGTCGCGCGCCGACTCGGTGGCACGGCGGTTGCTGGGATCGAGGTCCATCTCGACGTCGTCGGCGAGGTCGCCGAGCGCCTCGCGCAGCTCGCGCTGGACGTCGTCCTCCGTCTGGCCAGGGAGCGTCCGGACGTCCACGTTGATCTCGACGAGGTCCGGGATGGTGTTCGTCTTCTGCCCGCCGTGGAGGACGTTCGGCGAGATCGTCATGTGGGTCATCGCGTGGCACATCTTGGCGGTCTCGCGCGGGAACGCGGCGAACGCGTCGTAGATGGTGTCGGGGTGGAGGAGGGCCTGCTCCTGCTCGGGCGGGAGCGCCATCGACCGCACGTAGTGCGACCAGTAGTCGTTGATGTCCGCCTTCGGCCGGTGGGCGGCGAGCCGGCGGACGACCTCGGCGGCCTTCACCACCGCGTTGTCGGAGCCGAACGGCATCGAGCCGTGCGCCGGCGTCCCCCGGACCTTCAGCGTCCGCCAGCCGATGCCCTTCTCGGCGGCCATGATCACGAGCTTCGGCCCCGCCGGCGTCTCGGTGCGGATCCCGCCGGACTCGGTCAGGACGTAGTCGCAGGCGACGTCGTCCCAGTGCTTCTGCGTGACGAAGTCGGCGCCGTAGGTGCCGCCTGCCTCCTCGTCGGCGACCCCGAAGTAGATGACCGTGCCGCGCAGCCGCTCGCCGCGGTCGGCGCGGCGGCTCAGGTGCTTGAACGCGACCGCCATCGAGGAGGTGAGGTTGAGCATGTCGATGGCGCCCCGCCCCCACACCTCGCCGTCGACGAGCTCGCCACCGAACGGGTCGCGCGACCACCCGGACTCCTCGACCGGCACGACGTCGGTGTGGCCCATGAGGCAGATGGTCGGGGCGTCGGGGTCGGTGCCCTCGAGCCGGCTCACGATCGAACGACGGCCCGGCAGCGGGTCGTAGGTCGCGAAGTCGAGCGCGGTCCCCTCGCCCAGGTACGCGGTGAGGGTGTCGGCGTTGCGCACCTCCTCGCCCGACTCGGGTCGTCCGTCGTTGACGCAGCGGTTGCGGATCATCGTCTGCAGCAGCTCGACGGTCTCGCCGGTGCGGCGGTCGTCCTCGGCGGTCAGGGCCATGCGCAGGGCCTCTCGGTGTGGTGGCGGGGGGACGCGCCAGCCTAGGTCCGCGGCGGTGCCGAGTAGCGTGGGAACGCGACGACGGACGAGGAGCGGGCGTGGACCAGGTGCGGCTCGGGACGACGGGGCTCCAGGTCTCGCGGATCTGGCTGGGGATGATGAGCTACGGCGACCCCGCCTGGCGCGACTGGGTCCTCGACGAGGCGGCGGCCGAGCCGTTCGTCACCCGCGCGCTCGAGGCCGGGATCACGACCTTCGACACCGCGGACATGTACTCGCGGGGCGTCAGCGAGGAGGTCACGGGCCGGCTCCTGCTCACGCACGCCCGACGGGACGAGGTCGTGATCGCCACCAAGCTGTTCTTCCCGATCCGTCGCGGCACGAACGCGATGGGGCTGTCGCGCAAGCACGTGATGGAGGCGATCGACGGCTCGCTCCGCCGGCTCGGCACGGACTTCGTCGACCTCTACCAGGTCCACCGGTGGGACCCGCACACGCCGATCGAGGAGACGATGGAGGCGCTGCACGACGTCGTGAAGGCGGGCAAGGCGCGCTACATCGGCGCTTCGTCGATGCACGCCTGGCAGTTCGCCAAGGCGCAGCACGTCGCGACCGTGAACGGCTGGACGCGGTTCGTGTCGATGCAGAACCACTGGAACCTCCTCTACCGCGAGGAGGAGCGCGAGATGGCGCCGCAGTGCCGCGACATGGGCGTCGGCATGCTCCCGTGGAGCCCGCTCGCCCGCGGTCGGCTCGCGCGCCCCGTGGACGGTCCCGACACGACGCGCGCCGGCTCCGACGAGTACACGAGCGCGCTCTACGACGACGCCGACGACGCCATCATCGACGCGGTCGGCG